>CAZWMM010000031.1:0-6861 GCA_964634985.1 Hadarchaeota archaeon (SeqCode) | reverse complement strand
GCATGGGAAAAGTTGAGGGGGGGAAGCTGGTTGAGACCCTGCCGACGAAGATCCCCCGCGTGGTCGGGCGGAAGGGTTCGATGTTGAACACCCTGCAGAGCGTCGGCGAGTGCAAGCTAAGAGTCGGGCAGAACGGAAGGATAATAATCTGGGGGAAGGACCATCGCATGGTAAATGCTGTAGTCGAAGCTCTGCTCATGATCGAGCGCGAAGCGCATACTTCAGGCTTGACCGACAGGGTGCGCCAAATGCTTGAAAATGTAAAATCTGGGGGAGGGAGATGAATGGAGAAACCCGAAAGACTCATCGTCGACGGCAAGCGCCTAGATGGTCGTGCGCCGGACGAGCTGAGAGAATTGAAAATAGAGGCGGGAGCATTGAGACGCGCGGATGGCTCGGCATATGTTGAGCTTGGCGATAACAAGGTGCTGGCCGCTGTCTACGGGCCTAGGGAGATGCATCCGCGTCACCTCCAGCAGCCCGATACAGCTGTACTCCGCTGCCGCTACAACATGGCCCCATTTTCGGTGGAGGAGCGAAAGCGGCCGGGTCCCGACCGCCGTTCGGTGGAGATATCGAAGGTGACAAGGGAGGCGATTGAACCTGTGTTGTTTTTGGAACTCTACCCGAGGTCGGCCATAGATGTATTCATCGAGATCTTGCAGGCGGACGCTGGGACGCGCACGGCGGGCATAACTGCTGCGGCGGTGGCTTTGGCCGATGCGGGGATCCCCATGCGCGACTTGGTTTCAGCGGTTGCTGTTGGGAAGATCGACGGCACGATAGTGCTGGACCTGACGAAGTACGAGGACCAGTGGGGGACTACCGACATGCCCATAGCGATGGTGCCTAGGAAGAAGCTGATAACCCTGCTGCAGATGGACGGTCACTTCACTGCCGAGGAATTCAAACAGGCTCTCGACCTCTCGTTCAGGGGGTGCGAGCAGATCTACGGTGTCCAGCGACAAGCCCTAAGGAAAAAATACGCGGTAAAATCTGAGGAGGGATAAATGTGTATGAGATAGTTTCAAGCGTCAAGCGCGATTACATAGCAGCCCTCGCTAATCAAGGGAAGCGGGTGGATGCGCGGGCGCTGGATCAGTACCGGGAGGTTTCGGTCGAGGTAAGCCCGATCAAGAGTGCCCAGGGCTCTGCGCTTGTAAAGCTAGGCAAGACGCAGGTGATGGCCGGTATCAAGCTTGAGCACGCTGAGCCATTTCCCGACACGCCGGACAACGGAGTGCTGATAGTCAACGCCGAGCTCCTACCCCTAGCCTCGCCCACCTTCGAGCCAGGTCGCCCAGATGAAAATGCAATCGAGCTGGCTCGCGTAGTCGATCGAGGCATAAGGGAGTCGGAGTCCATAGACCTCGAGCGGTTAGCGATAAAGCCTGGGGAGGATGTCTGGGCTGTGTTCATCGACATCCACGTGCTCGACCACGACGGGAACCTCATAGATGCCTCTGCTTTGGCGGCGATGGCGGCGCTTTTGAACGTGAAGCCCCCCGAGGAT
Source organism: Hadarchaeota archaeon (SeqCode) (assembly GCA_964634985.1). Classification (GTDB taxonomy): domain Archaea; phylum Hadarchaeota; class Hadarchaeia; order Hadarchaeales; family Hadarchaeaceae; genus CAZWMM01. The sequence continues at coordinate 5,348 of CAZWMM010000031.1, read as the reverse complement.
GAGGCGTGGACTTTGCCGGAATTCCCGATTCAGAGGAAGGTCTTGGCGGTGACAGCAGCGAAGATAAACGGTAGGCTGATGGTCGATCCATGCTTGGACGAGGAGAGCGTGATGGATGCCCGTATAACAATAGCAACAGACGAAGACGGTAACATCCGAGCGATGCAGAAGGGAGGACGTGGATGTTTCTCAAGGGAAGAACTCGAGCAGGCGTGCGAGCTGGCTCGGGCGAAGGCTGCGGGGCTCAGGCAGCAGCTTAGGTGATCACGTGCCCCGGACGAAAAAGGTAGGTTCAACGGGCAGACTCGGCCCCCGCTATGGCACTAAGATACGCAAGCTCGCCTTGGAAGTGGAGCGCAAGCTCAGGCAGGTCTATGAGTGCCCGAGCTGCGGCGCTCAGAGGGTTAAGCGCGTGAGCACATCGATCTGGCAGTGCAGGCGCTGCGGCATGAAATTTGCAGGGGGTGCATATTCGCCATCGGCGCTTGCGGCACCAGCTGAGGAGGGGCAGAGTGGAGAGGGGGAGTAAGTGTTGAAGTGTGGCAATTGTGGGAGGCTGATCGAGAAGGTCCCTGAGGGGCACGTTTGCTGCCCGCACTGCGGCTTCAGGATACTGTTCAAAACGCGTTCGGAAGTCGTTCGCAAGGTCCGGACGAAGTAGATGTTGATCACAAGCTCGAAGCGCCCAGGGCACCGCACTAAATTGCTATGCAGGGAGCTCGCGCGGGTTCTCCCAAGATGTAAGTATGTGCCCCGCGGCGCGAAGACGATAAAGAAGCTCGCTTCACTGGCTGCTTCGCTCGGCCACACCCGCGTGGTACTCGTGAATAGCCTTGCAGGGCAGCCTCACGAGCTTCGCTTTCTCGATGTTGCAGCTGGGTGGCGATGGCTGGACGCGCGTGTCGAGCTTGGTGAGGTTAAATTGCAGAGGGAACTCGGGCAAAAGATCGGGCTCGAGGGGACAACGGTTTACGCAGAGGGCGAGCGAGCAATGGAGTTCGCGAATTTTCTTGAGGAGTTGGTTGATCTATCCGTCGGGGAGGGGCTACCGAGGGCTGGGGGGGTCACCTTGATAACCTCCAACAGCGAACTCAAGCTCTATTTCCAAGTGAGGCCGAATCCCGAGATGATCGGCCCGGTGCTTCAAATAGCAAGCTTTGGGTGTCTACGTGGTTAGTGCGGAAAGAGCTAGCGCAACGGTTGAGTTCACTTTCGATAGCGCGCACGGGGCGGGGGCTGTGCAACGGGCGCTGAAGCCTGAGGAGGCCTTGCCAGCATCGACCCGGTGCAAAGCTAGTATCCAACGTAGGAAAAACGTTTTATGCTTGCGGGTAGATGCAGAAGATACAGTAGCTCTGCGCGCGGCGCTGAATTCGTTCATACGATGGGCGATCGTCGCGCGCGATATGATCGAAACTTGGGGAAAATAAATGGAAAAATTATCGCCTCAGCTGCGCCATCAGCTAGAGCAGTTCCAGCAGGCTCAGCAGCAGGCCCAAGTGTTGACGGCTCAGCGACAGCAACTCGAATTGCTCCTCCGCGAAACCGAGCGGGCCTTGGAGGAGCTCGAGAAGCTTCAGGAGGGCGCAGCGGTATACAAGAGCGTGGGGCCCATATTGGTCAAGGCCGAGCGGGAGGAGCTCAAGCGGAGCTTGGGCGAGCAGAAGGAGACCCTCGACCTGCGGATCAAGACTCTCGGGCGTCAAGAGGAGCGCGTCGTCCAGCGCCTGCGTGAGATGCGCGACAAGCTAGAGGAAGCGCTCAAGGGAAAGCTTGGCGGAGAGGCAGCTTAGCGTTCATCTGAGCGAAAATCATGAAGGAATTAGCAGAGTTCTTGGCTGAAGCTTTCAAGCGTGGGCAACGCATCCTAGTGCTCTGCCATCACAACGCAGACCCGGATGCTGTGGGGAGCTCGATAGCACTAGCGGATGTGCTCAATCAAGTAGGAGCGCGCGCGTTGGCTGGAGCTTCGGAGGATATCAGCCTCGCTTCTCAAAGGGTCTTGGAGGAATTTGGAGAGAAAATAACGCTGGATCCTTCCTTGGATGCAGATCTCGTGGTGCTAGTGGATACCTCAAGCTTGGAGCACTTGGGCAAGCTCGGGGAGGGACTCAGACAGAAGACGCCTAAGCTTGTGGTCATTGATCACCACAAGCCAGTGGAGGAGATGAAGCGTTTGGCTAGTTTTTATTTCGTGCGAGAGGACTCCCCATCTGAGTCAGAGCTCATCCTAAAGCTCAGCCAGGAGCTAGGTGTCGGGCTGACGCCTGAGCGAGCCTCCCTCCTGCTCGCCGGCATCATAAGCGACACCGGGCACCTCAGGCTGGCGAAGGATCAGACGTTTGAAGCGATCAACTCCCTCATAAAAGACGGGGCTGATTATAGGCGCGTGCTCAAGGCGATTAAGCTGCCTGAGGATCTATCTAAGCGTGTAGCGATGCTTAAGGCTGCACAGAGGCTTGAACTTCATAAAATTAGAGATCACCTCGTCGTTTTTTCGGAACTTGGTTCCTTCGAGGGGGATGCTGCAAACATGCTCGCTCGGATAGGAGCGGATGTGGCTGTGGTGGGCTCCGAGGAAAAAGGAGAATTCAGGCTATGTGGCAGGGCGAGGCAGGAAGTAGTAGCCACGACGAAGCTGCACTTGGGCGAGCTCATGGAGGCACTAGCGAAAGCGTTCGGCGGGTGGGGCGGTGGACATGCTGGGGCCGCAAGCATGAACGGCAAGGGTAAGCTGGAAGATGCGAAGGGACAGTTGCTGAAAAACATTCAGGAAGCGTTGAAGCCCAAGGAGTAGGCTGATGGCGATTTTTGGCCGAGAGTTTCAGGGGCTCGAGCGGGCGGGCTATCGCTTTTTGGGAGAGAACAAGCACGGTGCAGTCAAAATCTGTCACTGGACGCGAAAGAGTTTAATAAATCGCGGAGTTTGCTTTAAAGAACAGTTCTACGGGCAAGAGCTTGGCATCCGAAGCCATCGTTGTTTGCAACTCACGCCTAGCCTGCCTTTTTGTGATCACCGATGCGTTTATTGCTGGCGCGACATTGGGGTGACGAGTCCTCGTTGGATTGGTGGGGTAGATGATCCAGCTGAGATTTTGAATGGGGCAATTCAAGCTCAACGTAAGCTGCTGAGTGGGTTCAAGGGAAATCCTAACGCCGACAAACAAAAATGGAAAGAAGCCCAAGACCCAAAACACTGTGCTATCTCGTTAGCGGGGGAACCGATGATTTACCCTAAAATAAGCGAATTCATCGATGAGTGTCACAAACGAAAGATGACCTCCTTTTTGGTCACAAATGGTTTGCATCCAGATGGATTGAAGAAAATTTCTGAACCAACCCAGCTTTACATCTCAGTGGTAGCACCCGATCAGCAGACCTATGAGACGGTATGCCAGCCACAGGTACCGAATGGTTGGACGAGATTGGGAGAGAGCCTTGAGCTGATGCCCACGTTCGGTTGCCGAAAGGTCATCCGGTTGACGCTCGTCAAAGGGTTGAACCTTAAAGATCCGGCGGGTTACGCGAAGCTGATCGAAATAACCAAAAGTGATTTTGTTGAGGTTAAAGCTTACATGCACGTTGGGTTCGCGCGGGCACGGCTTGGTATGGAGAACATGCCTCTGCACGGTGAGATCCGGGAGTTCGCCCGGGAACTGGCGCGGGAGACGGGCTATGAGTTAGCTGATGAGTCGGAACCTAGCCGTGTTGTTTTGTTAAAAAGGTAAAGAAAAAGACTTCCAATATGGGGATTAATGCATAGTAGTGAATAGTTAGGTGGGGATAAGTTTGAAGGAAATGCTTGGAAAAATGCGAAAGCACTTTGACGCTCAAGAGGAGCTTCGTGAGCAAGTGCTAGACCTCTCACGTCAGGTGATCAGGGCTTCCGCTCGGGCGATAGCGGCGATGCACCGAAGCGATCGAGCGACTGTGGGGAAAGAGTTAGTTGAGGCGCGGGCTGTTCTGGAGGCGCTGACGAAAGCTATCAAGTCCGACCCAGTTTGGTTGAACTCAGGAATAGTTCACTCAGCCCAGCAGGAATACTGCGAGGCCAAGCTCGTCCAAAGTCTGCTTGAAAAAGGAAAAATTATGACTCCAGATGAACTAAAAATGCCGTATCAGCCCTACCTAGCTGCTCTCGCAGATACCGCGGGTGAACTTAGGAGATATGCGCTGGATTTGATAAGGGCAGACGAAGTTGCGAAAGCCGAACGAGTTTTGAAAAGGATGGAAGATATTTACGAGTTGCTCATGAATTTCGACTACCCGGATGCGATTTTGCCAGGCATGAAGCGCAGGCAGGATATGGTCAGAGGGGTACTGGAGAAGACAAGAGGGGACCTGACCATCGCCTTAAGACATCAGAAACTTGAACGGGCGCTAGAACGCGCGAAACGGAAGAGGGATCAAGGTTAGTTTCCAATAGTTGCATTCCTACGTTCGTTAATTCGGGTTCTGTAAGGCGATGCTTGAGTTTCCTTTCAATACTACACTAGTCCGATTCAAACTGAATTTGCACGACTTCTAATCACTTCAGCAACCATTTCCACAGGGGTAAACAATTTATTTTTTTGCCGTTAATACTCCATTCATCCTCGTAATCCCAGGTTATCACCAGCAAATTCCTACAATTCAACTCATTGCTGGCTTTTATCAGGGGATCGATTTCCCTTTCTCCTATCTCATCTTTTCCCGATGCCCAGGTCACCTGAATCAATTGCTTCACCCTTGGTCCCTCCTTAAGCACGAGATCGACTTCTCTCTGCTGGTGATCCTTCCAGTAAAAAATTTCACGTGGTGTTTCCGTGAAAGACTTTTCCCTCAGGAGCTCCACAAAGACGATATTTTCCATCAGTCTCCCGTGGTCTTCTGAAAATCTTGTGGCCATCGTGTTCAAAATACCGGTGTCCACACAGTAGACCTTCTTGGGTGCTATCATCCGCTGCTTCAATTTAAATGAGAACCTCTCCACGGTGAAAATCAGATAGGAGCTCGTCAGGTAATCTATGTAATTTTTTACTGTGTGAACGTTCTTTATCCCGAACAGGTTTTTCAGCTTTGAAAACGTTATTTCCTTTGAGAAGTTTGAGACAGAGTACCTCGCCAAATCTTTGAAGTCCCTCTCCTTTCTTATTTTGTATCTGAGAAGGATGTCTTTCGTGATTATGTCCTCGTAAATCCTGCTGATGGCAATCTTCCCGAATTTGCTGGTCTCGGGGAACCCTCCTATGCGCATGTACTCCTGGAGCGCCCCCTTTATTTCAGCTATTTTCTTCGTGGAGTAAAGGTCGTCAGGACGGACTTCTGTGCCCTTCGCCCGCAGAAACTCTTTGAAAGAGAACGGGTGG
>CAZWMM010000030.1:0-6958 GCA_964634985.1 Hadarchaeota archaeon (SeqCode) | reverse complement strand
TTTGAAAAAGTCGCGTCGAGAATACAGGGGGTGCCAGCTTTTAACGAATTCTTTGCCCTTTCGAGCATTTCGGCATATGTTCTCTCCGTGAATTCCTTTGAGTATATCTCCCCCCCATATTCAACGCGTCTCGGGGTTGTTGGTTTGATGCTAACCAATTCCTTCCTTACGACGTCGGACTTAACCACTTTCGCGCTGGTTAGCCTTCCCAAATCATCGGCGAGAAAACTCTTGCCAGTTCCCGTCAGGCCGCACATCGTTATTAAAACCGGCTGGGTCAACAATCTCCTAGCATATTTAGAGGCAAGATCGAAGTAGCGTCTTGCTAATTTTTTAGCTTTAGTTTTATCCCTTTCGCTAATATTCGGGTCATCCAACTCGAAGCTAGTTACCTTAGCCCTGACGTAGGCCCGATAACATTTGTAAAATGTCAGTAATTTTAACATCTCTTCGTCTTTGCTATATCCCAGATATTTTTCAATGAAGTGATTTGATAAGTCCTCTTTACCGTAAAAATCTAAATCCATCGTGAAGAAAGCCACTTCAGCTGCGACATCCGAATATCTAAAGCGCTCGTTGAATTCTATGCAATCAAAGATATAAATTTTTTCTGCGACAAAAATATTTTTGCTGTACAAATCGCCATGACAATCCCTTATTTTCCCAGCTGCAATTCTTCTCTCGAAGAGGATTTTATTTTTTTCAATGAATGCGTTTATTTTTCGTTCGATGTTATCAAACTGTGTTTTATCTATGGTCCTTCCCACGAATGCTCTCGTTTGATCGAAATTTTCATCCCAGTTGAATTTAACTGTTTTTACCGATCCATACTCACCTATCTCATCACTGGCCTCAGCCTTTGAATGGAAGTTAGCTACTAGCTTTGCAATTTTATCGATTAATTTTTTATCTACTTCGTCTTTCTCCAAAAGTTTCGTCATTATCTTTTCTTGAGGCATCTCCTTCATCTTTAGAGCATGTTCTATCGTTTTTCCTTTACCCTTGATTTTTATTCTCCCATCAGATTCGTTGATCGGGACAACTCCGATGTACATGTCCCCACAAAGGCGTCTATTCAGTTCTAGCTCACGTTCGCAAAAAAACTTTCTTTTTTCTACGGTGCTGAAGTCGAGAAAACCGAAATTTACGGGCTTCTTTATTTTATATGCATATTTTCCCGTCAGGAAGATATAGGAGATATGCGTCTGCATGGCTTTTACACGTTTCACTGGCTCATCGTAACTTTCCGGGTTCATCAGCGCTTTAAAGATTGAATTTTGCATACGAACACTCTTAAATCTATTAAAAATAATTCATCACGAGGTAATTTATAATGGAATACAAGGTCAAGGACATTTCTCAGGCTAAGGAAGGAAGGTTAAGGGTTGAATGGGCAGAGTCCCACATGCCTGTTTTAGTTAAAATAAAGGATGAGTTTTCCCGAAAAAAACCTCTTGAAGATATCACGATCGGAGCATGCCTCCATGTGACAAAAGAAACCGCAGTTTTGATGAGAACCTTGAAGGCCGCCGGCGCCACCTTAGCCCTATGCGGCTCAAATCCCCTCTCGACTCAGGATGAGGTTGCTGCTGGTTTGGCAGAGGAGGGAATAAGAGTGTTCGCCTGGAGGGGGGAAAACAAAAAAGAATACTACTGGTGCGTGAACAAAGTTCTAGATTTAAAGCCAGAGATCACGCTCGATGATGGGGCAGATCTGATAAATACGATCCATACGAAAAGAAAAGAGCTTCTAAAAACCGTGGTCGGTGGGCAGGAGGAAACTACCACTGGCGTCATAAGGCTTAGGGCAATGGCTAAGGAAGGGGCACTGAAATACCCCATTATAGCCGTCAACGATACCCTCACGAAACGAATGTTTGATAACGTTTACGGGACTGGACAGAGTGCCATCGACGGTATCCTGAGGTCAACGAGTCTGCTTCTCCCCGCAAAGAATTTCGTGGTCTGCGGCTACGGCTATGTTGGCAGCGGGATAGCTCAAAAAGCTAGAGGTATGGGGGCGGATGTGATCGTCACGGAGGTCGACCCCGTCAAGGCGTTGAAGGCGGCGATGGAAGGATTTAAGGTGATGAGCATGAGCAAGGCAGCAAAAATTGGAGACATATTCGTGACGGCAACAGGAGATAAGGAGGTGATAAGAAAGGAGCACTTAAAGCTGATGAAGGGCGGCGCCATCATTGCCAACGCAGGTCATTTCAACGTTGAAATCTCCATTCAAGATCTAGAGGGTTTGGCAAGGAGCAAGCGAAAGGTGAGGGAAAATGTGGAGGAGTATACCTTACAGGACGGTAGAAAGCTTCATTTGCTGGCCGAGGGGAGGCTTATCAACCTAGCCGCTGCAGAGGGCCATCCATCCGAAGTCATGGACATGAGCTTTGCGAATCAAGCTCTATGTTCGAATTGGTTAATCGATAATGCAAAGAAGCTGAAGCCAGACGTTTACGATGTGCCCGAAGAGATAGATAGAAGGGTCGCTGAATTGAAGCTGAAAGCCATGGGGATAAAAATAGATAAGTTGACCCCGGAGCAGAAAGCATATCTAAGGGCCTGGAAAGAGGGGACTTAGGCCCCTTATTTTCAAACACGACCATTTTGAATCTCAGAGCTCAGACCTCACGCGAGGACCCCAACAATCAGCGCCCCCTAGGGATCCAAAAATTCCTTTCTATCAATTTCCCCTAAGCGGCCGACCTGAACCTCAAAATTGCCGCCAACCCCTTAAATGACATGAGGAGCTGTTTCCCTTCCTCGGTCTCGCTCGAGATGAACTCGACCCTAATGCCAAATCTTTCCGCTAGCTCGAGCAATTTCTGCACAACATCCTCGCTCTCAACGAGCGTTAAATTCACCTCGTCACAGCTCGGGCAGGCTCGCCTCGTAAGTTGCCGCTCGTAAATTTCCAAGTTATCAACCGTTTCGCGTAGCTCATGTCCACACGCTCGGCATCGTACGAGGGTTCGGATTCTTCGCAGTTCCTCGGAGATCAAGAGCAGTTCGACCGCGCCTAGCTCAAGGGATCGTCTTACTTCTCTATCTCCATACGTGACCAATCCCCTGCCGGCGACGAGCTCCTCCATGAAACGCTGCACGAGCGATTTCTCTTTCAGGATATCGAGGTCGGCGAGGATGTCCCCAGACTTGTTGACGAGTTCTTTAATCCCCTGCTCGTCTGTGTAGCCGGTGTCTAGGACCCCAGCGATTTTTTTCTTCACCTCGTCGTGCAAAAGCCCACTATCCAGAAAATCTTCTTTCGTGGGGCCGGGTCCTCCCACGATGATAGCCTTCAGATCAGGTATCTGGGGAAACATCGTGTTGGCAGCCTCCGCGACCCGCTTGGAGTACTCGTGCGCTGCGATTTCCCGCAGACGCTCGAATCGCTTAGCCGACTGCCCACCTTTACTGTGTTTCCCTGGGATGGCCGAAGTGAGTTTTCTGACTATCTCAACGTGCTTGCCGCGCAGGGTTGCGAAGGTGGCCTCTCGTCTGTCCATAACTAGCAACCCCACGCTCTCCTTTACTCGGACAATGTCCCAAAGAGGATCGAGCACGAACTCTTGGTCGCATCTGTACATCCGAACTGCCACAGGCTCGGGAGGTTCGATCCAATACAGCTGGATATCCGTGATGTCGTCTCTTCCCGCGACGTTTCCGCAGAAAATTGCCATTCCGTGGGGGGGAGGTCGTCGATGGGTTTCGGTGTAAGTCCGGATGAACTGGATGATTCGTTCGAGCGCGCTCATGACGTTTTTGCGCGTACTCTTAGATTTGATATTTGAAGCTGTCCCCTGCTCATCCCGAAGCTGCTGCATGACTTTGGCAAGCTCGAAATCTGGTGTAATGTAGACCGAGATGAGCTCGGTACCTCGGCCACTTTTGCTAGCCAGATCTTCGAGCATCCGCTTAAATTGGTAGCGAGCTTTGCTATCGATCGGCATTTGTCTCGCCTGTGAGGTTATTGACAGGGAATGTTAATAACATGGCGCCGAACTTACTTTGGCGATGGGGTGCGCGTGACGCTTTGTTTCGGGGGCTCGATCCTAGCACCGGATGAGCTTGACATAGATCTAATTCGCGAGGTAGCCCAAACGCTTCACATGCTCAAATCACAAAAGCACGAGGTTCTGGTGGTGGTCGGTGGGGGTGGACCTTCACGCAAGTATATCAAAGCTGCGCGAGAGCTCAAAGCTTCAAGTGCATACTGTGATGCTGTGGGTATAGAAGTCACGCGCTTGAATGCCCGCTTGCTGATAGCCGCCCTTGGCGACCTCGCCGAGCAGGAACCAATCGCAACATTTGAGGAGGCGATCAGGGCAATACTTCGAGGCAAGGTGCCGGTGATGGGGGGAATAAAACCCGGCCAGACTACTGGTGCTGTCGCGGCTATGCTGGCAAACACAAGCAAGTCTGAATTACTCGTATTTTTTACGGATGTGGATGGTATATACACGGCTGACCCGAAGCTCGACCCAAAGGCTAAAAAATTTGATACGATGACAGTGCGCCAACTCATGAGTTTAGTTGGGGGGCAGAAGATCGAGCCAGGGATGAAGGCGATCATAGACCCAGTCGGAGTGAGGCTCATCGAACGAGGATGCATTCGAACGTTCGTGCTGGGCAAGCGAGAGATCAAGCGCTTGCCATACATTTTAAATGGGGCTAAACATAGTGGCACCGTGATCATGCCCGGGTGACTAGAAATGCCTGAAGATCATCGACACTGCATCGTTTGTGGGAAGGCAGTTGCTACCGACAAATTCCTTTGTTCTCCTTCCTGCGAGGAAATCTTCAAAAAACAGCAGAAACGCATGGCACGCACGAGACTTTTCGTGACGGTGATGTTCATCATGCTCTTCGTGTTGGTATTAATTGTGAGTGCCTTAAAGTTCACTTGAGGGATATCAAAAGGGTTAGCGCGGGCTCTTGAATATCTATGATCTCCACTCTATGTCCTGTGCTTTTGGTTTCCTTTATCACCCTCACCTCTTCGGGTGCGAGTTCGAATCGCTTTCTACCAGCGCGGAGCTTGATATTGCCCTTCGCGAGTTGTTTCCAAAGTCTCTCCGGCTTCGCTTCACGCAAAGCTTTCACGACGAGTTTCGCATCCTCACGTAAGCGAGGGCCGAGCTTCGCCAGTACGGGCTCGATGGTGATCACGCGCTCGGCCAGCTTCGGTTTACCCACCTTGATGCCCAGCTTACCCACGCGCATGGTGCCGGCGATATCGTCTCTAACTTGCCTGACTCGCTTGGCTACTTTCCTGCTAGAAGCGTAGATTTCGACCGATGGAAGCCCCATGCTCAGCGCCATCTTCCGATCGGATTTGAACTGCCGGAGGGCGCTCACGATTGAATTCGCGATCTCACCCATTCGCTCGGCTGATTCATCGATCAATTTCTCATTTGCCTCAGGCCAGCTTGAGACGTGAACGCTTGGGTATGGGTAATCCTTTGCAAAATAGGTCTGGTAAACTTCCTCAGCGAAGTGCGGCGTGAATGGGGCGAGCAATTTGGTTGAAGTCAGTATAACGTGATAGAGCGTGTAGCGCGTGGCATCGGCTGTGGGGTCAGCGCCATAAAGGCGGTGTTTAACCTCCTCGATGTACATGTCGCAGAGTTCATGCCATACGAAGGTCTGAACTGCGCTCAGCGCGCGGTTGAATTGGAAGTCATCGAGCCAGCCCGTGACCTGCTTGATGAGGCGGTTGAGGCAGCTGAGGATCCATCGATCGACTGACCTGAGTTTGAGCTTCTTTGGGTCAAGCCCGGCGACTTTCGCGTCTAAATGGGGTCCAGCGAAGCGCGCGGCATTCCAGAACTTGCGCATGAAGCGGTAGCCGAAGTCGACATCCTTCCAGCTGAAAGGAATGTCCGAGCCCGTCGAAGCACCTATGGCAGCCCACTGCCGCAAGGCATCTGAACCGTACTTACCCCGCGCCATCGTGGTGTCGACGAAGTTGCCGAGTGACTTCGACATTTTCCGCCCATCCTCGCCGAAGACCATTCCGTTGATGAGCACCGTGCGATAGGGGACCTCACCGAGCAGCGCGAGGTGTCGAACTAGGAGGTAATAGTCCCAAGTCCTAATGATGTCCGTTCCGTTCGGTTGCAGGTCGGCTGGGAAAATCCGTCGATCGAGCTCGGGCCAGCCAGCATGCGCAGCGATCGTTATCGAGCTATCCATCCAGGTATCGAGCACATCCTGCTCTGGATCGAATTTATCGTGGTTGCATTTTGGGCATCGCTCGGCGAGGGGCTTATCTTTGGTTGGGTTGACTGGGAGTTGCTCCTCCTCGGCCACGATGGGTTCCCTACAACCGGAGCAGTACCAAGCAGGGATAGGCGTCGCGAACACGCGTTGCCTAGAGATCACCCAGTCCCAGTCCATCGACTCGGCCCAATCCAGCATGCGGGTCAACATGTACTCGGGCACCCAGCGCACTTTTTTGGCCCCGTCAATCACCTGATCTTTGAGCTTGAGCACGCGCATGAACCACTGGGGCTTCGAGAGGATCTCAACTGGAGTCTCGCATCGCCAGCAAACTCCCACGCTTTGAGGCAACTTCACCTGCTTCAGGAGCAGGCCGGCCTTGTGGAGGTCGTCGGTAATCATGCGCTTACAATCCTCGAGCGTCAGTCCAGTGTACTTGCCAGCCGCCTCACTCATGTTCCCTTTTTCGTCGATGAGCTTCACCACGGGTAGCTTGTGGCGCTTCACCCACCGCACGTCTGTCTTATCGCCGAAAGTACACACCATCACAACCCCCGTACCAAACTTGGGATCGACTTCATGGTCCTCGATGAGCTCGACGACTTGGCCGAGTGGAGGCACTTCAAGCTTCTTCCCGACGTATTTTCGGTAGCGCTCGTCCCCGGGGTGAACCGCCACGACCACGCATGCGGGGAGGTACTCTGGTCTGGTGGTGGCGATGGTAAGATAT
>CAZWMM010000029.1:0-7006 GCA_964634985.1 Hadarchaeota archaeon (SeqCode) | reverse complement strand
AACCACTCAGCCTGCGATCCCAGAAGCCACTCTTTTCAAAGAGTGGTAGTTCACTCTTTCACTCGCTCGATTTTCCTTCTGCTCAACGCTTGGATGTACTCCACCTCAACACCCTCCCGCACCTCTCCCCGCAGGTTCAAGGAGATGGGGAGTTCGAATGTTTCGAATGTCGTGAGGTCCATCAGCTGCGCGTTGTTTTCTATGATCGCGAGCACCTGAGCACTTCCACGCTCGATCATCGGCACCTCCATCTTCGCGCTGGTCGGCCGAACCACACTCCGCTTCTGGGAGTCGAAGAGGCCAATCGCATCGATTTTGGCCTTCGCGTGCCCGTGCTTCCCCGGGGCTGAGGTGGAGAAGCCGACGATACGGCATGGCTCATCATCGATTATCACAAAGCGCCCTTCCTTGAGCTTACCCACTTCTGTCATTTCCCTTGCCATCACAAAACACCTCTTGATTGTCTTCTAGCAGCGCTTAAAAATTTGTGCCCCCCCACACCGTTAAATGCTGACAGGGAAAACTTGTGCTGGTGAAAACTTGCGGGTAGGCATCGTCGCACGACCTGAGATTCCCGGGGTTTCAAAATTAACGCGAAAAGTGTTAAAGTTCCTAGCAAAGGAAGAGCTTCTGCTCGAGCAGGGACTTGCGAGGAAGCTTGGGAAGCGCGGGGTGGTTGCGCGGGCCCTCAGAAAAGCGGATGCAATCGTCACGATAGGTGGCGACGGCACAGTTCTCTTCGCCCAGCGGCAGGCACCCGACGTCCCGATCTTGGGGATAAATCTGGGGGGGAGAGGCTTCTTGGCGGACGTCAAACCGAGCAAAGCTAAGCTTGCGCTCCGAATGCTCGTGAGTGGTGAGTTACCGATCTACGAGCGGGAGAGATTGGCAGGGGAAACGAGCAAGCGGCTGCCGGATGCCCTCAACGATGCCGTGGTGTGCTCAGCCAAACCGGGCAAAACGCTTGCCTTCAGGGTGGCGATCGACGGTAAAACTGCTATGGATTCAAGCGGCGATGGTGTCATCATAGCTACTCCCACAGGGAGTACGGCACATGCATTTGCAGCTGGGGGCCCCATCATCGACCCGCGCCTCGAGGCATTCGCGGTAGTACCTATATGTCCGTCCCTCCCCAAGATTCGTCCGTTGGTAGTGCCGATGAGCAGCCGCGTCGAGGTGAGATTAACTCGACCCGAGCAAAGCGCCTCGGTAATCATCGATGGCCAACTCGCGGTAAAAATCGAACCCGGGGCGAAGGCAACTTTCTATCGATCGAGCAGCCCCGCCCGCTTCTTCGGTGGGGACGAGTTCTACCACAAGTTGAGGGAGAAGCTTTAGGTGGCGCGAAAGGTTCTAGTGCTCGATACTTCTGCAGTCATCGCTGGCTTCGTGCCTGGGCTCGCGGATGCCGATCAGGTGACCGTGCAGGAGGTGCTAGAGGAGGCCCGTGACCTTTGCTCTAAACTCGAGCTTGAAACTGCGGTGCTGGCTGGGAGAGTCAAAGTAATTGAACCATCCAAGAACTCGCTCGCCGAAGTTCGGACCAAGGTCAAACACACAGGCGATGTCGTGTCCCAAACCGATGTCAAACTACTAGCTCTCGCTCTGGACTTAGAGAGCGCGAAAGCCGAGCTAGTGACCGATGACTACGCGATCCAGAACTTGGCTAGACTTTTCGGTACCCCCTATAAGCGCGTCGCAATGCCCGGCATCAAGGAGGTTTTGCGCTGGGAAACGGTCTGCCCGGCTTGTGGTCGCAGATATCCCCCTTCAGTCGCAAGGTGTCAAACGTGCGGATCGAGGTTGATAAGGGAACCGAGAAGGTAAATTTAACTAACCGTGGACAGATATTCTGAAGGTGAAAACTTGAAGGAAATTCTGATGATCGGTCTCTCGCCAATCGGGGGCAGAAAGGAGAAGGAAGCTTTCGGCGTGCTCAGTAAAAACGCAAAACTTGTTTTCGATGTGATCAAAAAGTTTGAGGATTTGACGATAACACTCTTTGAAGAAAGAGATCTGAAGAAAGCTGAAGCATTGGGTAGAGAGGTAGCCACCCTTGAGACAAGGGCAGATAGGGGGAGAAGGGAGTTCATGCGCACTCTCCATGAAGGGGCATTTCTACCGGCGTTTCGGGGGGATCTAGCCAGACTGGCTGAGCAGATAGACAACGTGGCCGACACCGCGGAGAGTGCCGCACGCACGATCTTGCTCAGGGATAAACTCATCGGCGTCATCGCCAAGGCAGAGAAAAAAAAGGCCGGGGCCAAAAGCCTGCGAGCGAGCCTGGTCAAAATGGCAAGCCTCACAACCAAGACGGTCGATAGTTTGCGCGGTGCAGTTGAAGCTTTGGTGAAGGATGTCGATGCGGCCAGTAGAAAGGCAATGGAAGTGGATAAGCTTGAACACGAGGTGGACCTGATCGAGCAGGGACTTCTGAGAGATATATACGAATTTGAGAAAATGTTTGACCCAGTGAGCGTTGTTCAGCTAGCTGAGATCTCCCGCAGGATCGAAAACATCACGGATCGCGCTGAGGATGCTTCTGACATGATCCAGATAATTGGATATTTGATAAGAGTTTAGTAGCCTCGCTCGATTTTTGACCAGCCTCATAGGGCCAAGAATAGCCACCCTAGCGAGAATGAGAGCACGCACGTGATGAGTGGGGTCAAAACCCAAGCTATCCCGATATGGCCGAGTTTCCTCCCGCTCACGGCAGCCGCGCCTTTCACGAGTCCTACCCCTGCCACGGCACCGACAATGGCTTGAGTCGTTGAAACAGGAATACCGAATTGCACGAATGACCAGACCGTGAGGGCAGCCCCGAATTGAGCAGCGGATGCGGTCAAAGCATCGAGCCTAGTTATTCCCGCACCCACCGTGTGCATTACCCTGCGGCTGTAAGTTATCGCACCGAAGGCCAGAGCTATCCCGCCGAGTAGCCCTATCATGCGCATGAGCCCAAAGTCCAACCCTCTCCCTCCAAAAGATGCGTAAACAGCCCCCGTGGATGCCCCCACATCGTTGGCCCCGAGGGCATAGGCTGAGGATGCGCTGGCCGTGATGACTAGGATGACTAGGATTCGGTTAAGCGACACGATGTTTTTTATCTTCCGCAACGGCGGGCTAAGGGCTTTGTATAAGATGAAAGCGAGCATGGCAGCGACCACCGGGTTCAGCACCCAAGAGATAACGATGGGACTGAGCATTCCCAACTGAACGGTTGCTACGCCTCCTTGAGTATAGCCTAATAATAGCCCGGTCCCAATGACCGCGCCCACCATCGACTGGGAGGTGGAAACAGGCAAACCTAAAGTTGTAGCCGTCATGACCCAAACCCCTGCGGCGATCAAGGCGGCAATCGTGGCAAGGGGAAAATCGAAAAGGGGGTTCGCTCCACCAGATCCGGTCACGATTTCCCCCCCCACGGTTTCCATGTTTTTCCAACCCTCTAGGATAGCGCCCAAGAGAACGAACAGGATCACGATCGCGATCGCTCGACGATAGGATAAAATACATCCACCGACTGCCGTCCCTATGCAATTGGCGGAATCGTTTGCGCCGATGTTCCAAGCCACGTAAAAGCCCGCGAGCAAAGCTGCTATCGTGATGAGCTCGATCAATCGCACTCCCAAAGCGAATTAACTCGCATACCAAAAATAATGTCCTATAGCTCCAAGATCTCCGCACGCAGCTCGGCTAGATCGAGTACAGCAACCGTTTGGCGCCCACTGAGGTAACCGCAGACTTCACCAGGGTTCAGTAGGAGTGTTTTGCCCTTAACGATTTCCGCCCTGTGATTGTGCCCCCGGACCACCACATCGTAGAGCCCGCACCCCACGAGCGAATTTACGATATCTTCGTGGGTGCCGTGGAGCAAAGCGATTTTTCTGCTATCGAGTTGGACCGCGGCGAAGTTCCCAAGCGGTGCGATCCCGATCTCTCCGAATTTTACTCGTACGGACTCGCGGTCGCCCTCGTTGTTTCCCCAGACGTAGTGGAGCTTTGCTTTCAGCTTCGAGAACTTCGGCGCAACGAAAGGTGAGACCAAGTCTCCCGCGTGCAGGACATGCTTTAAGCCCTCGCGGTTGAAGAGGTCGATAGCTTTCTCGACTGCATCAAGTCGGTCGTGCGTATCTGACATCAGCCCAATTTTCATTTTTTCACCTCCACTGGTGATTGTTCCTCAAATTTTTTGATGAATCCCAGCACCACTTGCCCAGCGTGCTCGATCTTAGAGAGTTCGATTCCCTCCGGGGTATCCTCGAGCGTGTGGAGGTAGCGGTAGCCCCGCGTGCCAGCATTGGGGAGCGCAAATGCCTTCCCGATGAAGCGGCCTAGCTCATCCTTGTCCACTGCTTCTTGGGTGAAAGTCGTCGCCAGCATCTTAGCCCGCACGAGGGGAATGTGGTCTTGCCCAGCGAGAGCGGCCCATTTTAGTTTCGGTTGAAGCCCAGCGCTTTTGATAGAGTCAGCGAGCACATCGTTTAGTTCTGGCGAGGTCCTCCTCCTTCTGAGGATCCCGTTGCCTTCGATCACGTATGCTTGCGAGCCCAGTCCCACCCCATCCAAGTTCAATACCCGCGTGTCTTCAGCCAACACTTTGCTCTCCACTAACTTGCGCGCACCCACGAGTCCCTGCTCTTCAGCCCCGAAGGCGATGAATGAAAGCTCCATATCTTTTGGTGGAGCTTCGGAAAACACGCGTGCTACCTCGAGCATCACCGCGACGCCCGAAGCGTTGTCGTATGCACCAGGGGAAACTCGTCTGCTGCTAGCGGTGATGAATAAACCCGCGCAAACGGGCAAGAAAATGAACGCGAGCACCCCCCACACGAGGGGCCACCCAGGAAGGATCCCGAGTGCCCTTAGGGTTAGGACTAGGGTGACGATGGCGAGGGTTGGCAAGAATGTGAATCTCACGAAGAGGTGAAGCTTGTAGCTGATCATGCAAGGGGCCGAATCGTAGTGGGCCGTTACCGCGACTCGGCGCTTCGGCTTCCCAACTTTTAGAGTAACGATGATGTTCTGGCTTCGTCGCTTGGGCATGAGGGCACTCAGCGATCGCCAGATACAGAGAGCAGCGAGCCACACAGCTAAAGAGAGTTCGGGGGGGAGGAAGAGCGAAGCCACGAAAGCGGTGCCGAAGATGCACGCAGTAACTTTAGTCCGTGCACTTCGGTTTACGAACCCAAATTCCTGCCTTCGGACTTTCAGACCACTCTCCTCGAACTGTTTCTGGATGTAATCTGCTGCTAACCTATCGCCCCGCGTGCCTGCTAGGCGGGGGCCTATCTCGTATGCGAGCTTGTCTAGGTGCTCGAACGCGTGGCGAGGTTCGAATTCTGCCATGGGTTCCCGCAGATTTAATTAGTTTGGAGCAAAAAACCTTTCACTTGCGGGGGTTACCGAGCCAGGTCAAAGGTGCCAGACTCAAGTTGGTCAAAACCATGAGAGATCTGGTCCCGTAGGGGTTCGAGAGTTCGAATCTCTCCCCCCGCACCATTATCTAATTAAACTACCATGTAATTTTCATGGTGATCAAATGCTGGAAGAAGTTCTGAAGTCATTTCTATCATTATTTGTGATAATGGCTCCCTTTGCGAGCATACCCGTCTTTCTCTCCGTGACCGAGGGCATGAAGGAAGGACAAAAGACACGTGCCGCCTCGCATGCGGTTGGAATCGCGGCAATAGTGCTTTTCGCATTCCTGTTCCTCGGCCAAGCCATACTTTCGATTTTCAGGATTGACTTTCAATCACTAAAAATCGCTGGTGGCATCGTTCTATCTGTTCTAGGCGTTGAGTTAGTATTAGGTCTTTCACCCGCCCGAAAGAAGTATAAATTCTCGCCGGCGGTTGTACTAATCGGCACCCCGCTGCTCAGTGGTCCAGGGGTCATCGTCACAACCGTGATTTTTGTGCAAGAATATGGCCACATCATCACCGCGATTGCTGCGTTGGCTGCACTTGTCTTGAGCTGGCTGACTTTGTGGAGTTCACGATATTTCGTCAAGTTACTTGGAAAGCTTGGGGTTGAGATAACCTCTAGGGTGACCGGAATTTTGCTCGTGGCGGTTGCAGTTGAGTTCGTCGTGACGGGAGTGAAGGCAATCATTTGACTTCATAGGAAACTTATTTAGGCATTTTGCGAGTTTCGGTAGATTTAAATGCAAACAATGCGGCTATGTTGGCAATAGGGTTGAATTCAAGCCTATTGACACGAAGCTTTACGGCCAGTTGCTCCAGTGCCCAAAATGTGGAAAACGATCTCCGAAATACGTTCCATGAAACGCCGATTAATTGAGCATATAATGATTTTTCAAGCCAAAAATCGGTAAAAAGATTAATTAGGTCTTGGTCTTAGACAAAAGCATGGGGTCCGATGATTGATCAAAGAACCGTGATCACGCTTGTGGTGATCGTGATCGTGATTGCCTTTAGGTTGGTGGTTGGCGGGATATTCAAGCGGAAGCTTCGTGAACTCGTGGGCCACGATTTGTTGGCAAACACACTAACAGGAATCCTCATTATCGGCTTAGCATTTTATCTCTTCTACGTGTGGGGGGTAATCCAAGCTCTGGTCGAGATAACTCTTACACTTGGGGTAATCGCCGCGGTTCTACTTTTCACTATAAAGGATATCTGGGTATCTAACCTCTTCGCAGGCATTTCACTCATAGGCGACAAACTAATCAACATCGGCAGCGAGGTAGAGATTGGGGGTAGAAAAGGTAGAATAATAGAGATGACCCTTACGGTGACAAAGGTCCGAATCGCCGATGGCCGTCTTATGATTGTGCCGAACAAGAAGTTTCGCGAGGAAGTTGTCGTGATCACTAAACGTCGCTAACGGCCAATCCAAAATGGTTGGATCTCCTCTTCGAAATTGGGATATGGGCAGAGGTTGAAAAAGTTGTTCTTCAGTCTAGTTGAAAAAATGAAAATGTTTCTTGCCCGATCTACAATTTTTTATATTCGACATTTAAAATTATTTCCCTTCTTTC
>CAZWMM010000028.1:0-7065 GCA_964634985.1 Hadarchaeota archaeon (SeqCode) | reverse complement strand
CGTCAACGTAGAACTAGTACTGAATCTGACCAAGCGGATCGAGAAGCGGGCACTGGAGGAGAAACTTCCACCTGGCGTGGGGCGCAAGGAACAGATAATCAGGATAGTCTATGAGGAGCTCTCCGCGCTGATGGGTCAGCCATCGGAGCTGCGGATCAAGCCTGGGGAGCCGACCGTGTTGCTCATGGTCGGGCTTCAGGGAAGCGGAAAGACGACCTCGGTGGCGAAGCTCGCCGCAAACTTCAAGAAACGCGGTTTCAAGGTCGGGATCGTTTGCGCTGACACTTTCCGTCCCGGCGCGTACGAGCAACTAAGCCAGTTGGGCCAGCAGGTGGGCGTGGAAGTGTTCGGCGACCCCAAGGCTAAAGATTCGATCAAGCTCGCGAAGAACGGCGCAGAACGGCTCAAAAAGGAACGCCTTGAACTGATCATCGTCGACTCTGCGGGCAGGCATCGCAGAGAGGACGCGCTGATGGATGAGATGAAACAAATTGCTAAAACGATAAAACCCGACGAGATCATGCTTGTTGTTGATGGCACTATAGGGCAACAGGCAAAGGAGCAATCGGCCGCGTTCAAAGCCGCCACAAACGTGGGCTCGATCTTGGTCACGAAGCTTGACGGCACGGCTAAGGGGGGAGGTGCCTTATCAGCGGTTGCTGCTACCAACGCATCCATAAAATTCATAGGTGTTGGGGAACACTTAGATGACCTCGAGCCCTTCGTGCCCGAACGATTCGTCGCCCGCCTGCTCGGGATGGGTGACATCGAGACCTTGCTAAAGCGGTTCGAGGAAGTGGCAAGGGTTGAAGAGATAAAGCCAGCCGACATGAAGACGATCCTCGCTGGCAAGCTGACTCTCCGGGATGTCTACGACCAGCTTGAGATGGTGGGCAAGATGGGGCCCCTGAAAAAGCTCCTGCAGATGGTCCCAGGGCTAGGGGTTGTGGTACCAGATGAGCAAATGCGCGTCGGCGAGGAGAAGCTGAAAAAATTTAAAGTAATCATGCAGTCGATGACCCCCCAAGAGCTCGAGAACCCGAAAGTGCTGAATGCCTCGCGCATCCGCCGGGTGGCCCACGGCTCGGGCACGAGCGAAGCCGAAGTCAAAGAGCTTTTGAAGCAGTACGAGCTAATGCGGAAGCTGATCAAAACGCTTGCAAAAGGGCGGGGGCAAAAGTTAGGTCCATTCGCTAAGCTCATGAAGCAGCTGACCAAAGAAGCGCCTCCTTACTCTGACAAGAGAGCAGGATAAACAGGAAAACTCTTAAATCTCTGGGGATGAGTAGTCCTGAAATCCTGAAGATGAACTAATTCTGGGTATTTGTATGGCCAGAAGGTCGAAAGGTTACCGGAGCAAGAGCAGGAAAAAGTTCACCAAACGCGTGCGCGAGCGCGGACTTCCACCCGTGAGCAGGGTAATCCAAGATTTTGAACTCGGTGCAAAGGTCGCTGTCATTCTAGATCCAAGCGTTGTGAAGGGGCAGCCCCACCCGCGGTACTGGGGCAGAATTGGAGTCGTGCGGGAAAGGCGGGGGCGAGCTTATTTGATCGAAGTGAGGGATGGGGGGTCGATCAAAAAGGTTATTTCTCGCCCGGAGCACCTTAGGGCGGTGGGTCGATGATAGGGAAGAAGATTATGGACGAAAAGCCTGTACCTCTGGCCAAGGTGCTCGAAATACTCGAAAAACAGAAAAAGCGGGGCGAGCTCGAGTACGGGCAGAGACTGGCTTATGATTACTCCCAAAAATTCTCTAGGCTCGACGCCGAAAAGGCGGAGGAATTGGCTGAAGAATTGCTAAAACTCGGAAAGCTAAAGAGGCATCAAGCAGTCGCACTCGTAGATTTAATGCCAGAAACAGACGACGATGTAGAACTCATCTTCATGAAGGAGAGGGCCAGACTGGAAAAAGAGGACATCAGGAAAATTTTAGAACTGATCAACAAATACCGAGAATAAATTTGCGTTTTGCGGGCGGTGCTTTTGGTCGACAAAAAGTATGAGGACAGAGGCGTGGTGTTGGATTTCTTACCCCAGGGGCACCCAAGCGATCCCAGGCCGATCCATCTCCGGGAGCCCATAGCGCAGATCCTGGGTGACACCTTCTTCACCCTTCTAGAGATCGTCCCCTTAAAAGGAGTGAGCTTCAACCCTCACGAACGAGTTTTCATAGGTAAGGGTGAGCGCGAAAAAGTAGATCGAATAAAGCGCAGGATCGGCTCTGAGGAGCTCACCGCCGCTGCGAAGGCGGAGCTACCTGTTGCCATAGAGCAACTTGTCAAAGAAACCCCTGAAAGATTCATCGAGTTTTTCAACCGTGCCATACCCCTAACCACGCGGTTTCACCAGCTCGAGCTCGTTCCAGGCATAGGAAAGAAGCTCATGTGGGCGATCCTCGATGAGAGAAAAAAGGGACCATTCGCTGACTTCGAAGACTTGGAGAAAAGGGTGAAGGGACTCGCGAATACCAAGAGCCTGATCGCGAAGCGGATAGTCATGGAGCTAGAGGGGGCTGACAGGTACCGCATCTTCGTGCGCCCGCCGTCTAGAAGGGCTTACGGTGAGGGCGAGGTACCTTAGCCACGAGGTAACTCATGAAGGCTATCACGGGGATTATCTCAAGGCGCCCGACGAGCATTTGGACGATGAGCACTATTTTCCCGGGATCTGGTAATAAAGGTGTTAGCCCTACCGAAAGCCCCACGTTACTTTGCGCCGACGTTGACTCAAAAAGTGCGTCTGCTCCCCCATAACCAGCGGGGAGCATGGTTGCTATGAGGACGACGCCAACAACTAACACGAGAATGTAAATAAAAAAGAACACTGCAGTGTCCGTAACATCTTCATGGGCATAGGTCTGCCCCCCGAGCTTCATAGGCACAACAGCTCGCTCAGGCAAAAAGCTGCGCTTAATCGACCACCAAATGGATTTGAATATTATCAGCATGCGAATGAGCTTGATACCACCTCCCGTTGACCCAAACCCGGCCCCGATGATCATGAGCGCGCACAAGAGACCCTTTTGTAAACCGCTCCAAGCATAAAGATTCGTGGATTGAAATCCAGTCGTAGTAATAGCTTCAGCGGATTGGAATGCGGCATCTCTGATACCAACGCTCCAGACAAGCAGTAGCGTCGCGACCACAAAAATCCCAATCATAAACCTGAATTCAACGCTGCGGAAAAGTTCACGCCAGTGCCCCGCCAGCACTTTGCGGTGAATAACAAAGCTCGTCGCGCCGGCCATCGTCAGTATGATCCCAATGACAAGGGGAAGATCCCCAAATGCTGCAAAACTCTGGCTCCGGGTCGAGAACCCGCCGGTCGAGATACCGGCGAGGGTGTGATTTATCGAGTCGAAAAGGGGCATCCCAACTAATAGAAATGCGACTACCCCAAAGACGGTAAAGATTACATAAATTTTCAAGATTGAGCGAGCGGTTTCCTTTATGCTTGGTTCGACGCGTTCGACTCGCGCTTCTGCGATGTATAGTTTCTTGGCGGCTTTGCCTGCCCCGACCAATGCTGAGAGGACAAGGACAACAATTCCTATCCCACCAACCCACTGCGTAAGACTGCGCCAGAAGAGCACCGTGCGGGCCATCGCCTCGGGATTTTGGGCCATGCTCAGACCAGTAGTTGTGAACCCTGACATGCTCTCGAAGTAGCTGTCGACGAACCCCATGTTTGTGCTGAGCATGTACGGGATGGTGCTGAAGAATGCCGCGAGAATCCAGCCAAGCGTTACCACTACCATAAGCTTTCCAAGGCTTGGCTCGGTTGGCTTGAATAGTCTCCTCAGAAGTATCGCAAGGGCTATCACCCCAACTGCTGGTGCTACAAAATTTATCGCTAGATATGGCTCACCTAGCACAAATGCGGCCACGGCAGGAAGCAGCATCACCCCCCGATTATCAGCAGTATAAATCCCAAGAAGTGCAGCACAGTTCAACCCAAGCGGTATACCATCATAGGAATGCTATAAATGTTTCCAGTTTCCAGCCGAAGGGGACTTCCCGCCACAAGAGTTAAAAATTCGCCATTCCACCCTTAATCGTGGTGGGATGAGGGAAACCAAGCGCGCTATGCGCGAGATCCTCGATCACCTGCAGAATTCATCTAGAAAGCTCAGTGGAAAGCAAGTGGAAAGCTTCGTGGAGATCCTACTGACCGCTAAGCGGGTATTCGTGGTTGGGGCTGGACGTTCGGGCCTTGCCGCCAAAGCCTTCGCGATGCGCCTGATGCACCTTGGCATCGATGTTTACGTTGTTGGGGAAACCATCACTCCAGCTTTGCGCGGTGACGATGTGCTTGTAGCGGTCTCGGGCTCTGGGGAAACTGATCTGATCGTTGAGTCCGCGAAGATTTCGAAGAAAGTTGGGACGAAGTTAGTGGCGGTAACTTCTCGGCGAGATTCGAGCTTAGCGAAGCTCGCGGATTTGACCGTCACTTTGCCCGGAAGGGAGGAGATTTTGCGTTCGTCGAAGTTCATGAAGCGGCAACTCGCTGGGGAGCACGCATCACTCGCTCCATTAGGCACGCTCTTCGAAATTACAGCGCTCACCTTCTTGGACAGTATGATCGCAAGCCTCATGGTCAGGCTAGGTAGAAAAGAGGAGGAGCTTAAAGCACGGCATGCCACGATCGAATGATCAAGCCCTCTCGCCGTAGAACCCTTTGATCACTTCTATCCACGCGGTATCGAACCCTTGCTCATCCTTAGGTCTGAACTTTCGCGGAAGTCTTCCCCTGGCCTCCTTCACGAGTTCCTCGATCCGTTCCTCTCCGTACTCCCCATTCACAAGCCGTTTGATCGCTGCTTGTTCGGCGTCAGCTTCGAGGGCAGCGACCATGCCCTGCAGAGCGAACAGGTAGCCTTGCTCGAACTCATCGCTCGAATCAAACTTCACCCTGTTTTGCTCTAGCCATTCCCTCGCCTTTTTCGTGTCCTTCGCCCTGAGCGCAGCGATGAATGGCTTCAAGTCTATCTCCATGTAACCACCAAGATTTCAATCTAAAGAAGAATTCTCGGGGGTAAATGTTTTCCGACCCTGCACAGGAGCCCGTGATGCATGAGCTGGTTACGAGTGGGCGGCGCCGCACGAGGCATTTCCCGTGGCAGAAGCGGCAAAGGATACAGCAAGAGTCGATTCCCTCATTCGCGGATGGTCTCCAAGACGCTGAGAGCGTTCCATATCGTTGTTCGGGTGTGCACGGGCATATTTGGGTCGTTACTTATTTCATCTAGGATCATCATTGCGGAGGCTGCTCTCACGACCGGGTCATCTCCCTTCTTCAACAGGTTTTCCTTAACTTCGCTCGCTGCTCGCCTGATGTTGCGGGGGACCGATGTGTCCTCTGCCACGCGCGCCATTATCTCCGCTACCTGCCTTAACTTGGGATCGGAGGACACTCCTATCACCCGCTCGCATAACCAATCCAGCTAATTTTAATGGTGGACCCTCATAAATGGTTTCGGGTGACATGGAGGAAGAAAAAATATCGAAGATGACAGATATGCTCCTCGCAGGGGGGAAGATGCTCTCGATCCACTGTGGCACCTGCTTAGGGCCCCTCTTCGAGTTCAAGGGGAAGGCTGTTTGCCCCGTGTGCGGTGGGAAATCTGAGCCCGCGAAGGTCAAGGCCAAGCCAGAGCCCCCACCGATGGGCAAGATCGAGGATGTCCTGCGCATCAAGCTAAACTCGCTCGCTGAGCAGCTCGAGAAGGAGACAGATCACGTGAAGACCTTGGAACTGCTCGATAGAGTCAAGTCTGTCTTAGAGGTGCTCGAAAAGTTGAGGGGGAGGTGATGGATTGCGGAGGGAAGAGATCCTAAAGGTGCTCAAGGAGGCTGGAACCCCTCTCACCATCGAGGACCTATCTCAGCAAACTGGTATAGATATCGTGCGCTTAAGGGTCGACCTCTTCAGGCTGGCTGAGGAAGGGAAGGTCGAGCGGAGGCAACGGGGAAACAAGCCCGTCTGGACGATAAGGGTAAGCACCGCTGCTGAAAAGCGCTACGAGAAGCTCTCTAAAAAATACGCCCCGTGACGCCGTTGTGGCTCGACCTAGCTAAAATCCTAGTTATCGGCGCTGCGCTGGGCCTCGTGATCGGAAAACTCGTTGTGTTGAGGCCTCGCTACTTCGAGCGGATACGCCCCCGCACCTGGCTCCCTTCCCTGCGGCAAATGGGAAGGCATGAGTGGTTCAGGCTAATCGCGATTGCCCTAGCGTTCACCGCCACGTCGCTGGCCTTCGTTACCATAGCTAGCACCGTGCTGCAGGGCGCCGGGGTGCCGCTGTATTCGGAGGAGGAGTACCCCTTCACCGCGATTCAAAAGGAGTACCCCCTATTGCTGCTGCTGGTGGTCAACGTGCTCCCCATCTTCGAGGAATGGATCTTCCGGGGGATCTTGCTCGAGGAGATATCGCTCCGCTCTCGTTCGAAGCTGGTGGGGGTTCTGCTCTCCTCCCTGATCTTCGCCGCATTCCACCTCTCCAACCCGGGCACCTACCCCGCGTTTGCTGTGCCTTTGATAGGAGCAGGACTCTTGCTCGGGGCATGCTATCTGATCAGCGGGCTGGCTGGGGCGATCATAGCTCACAACGCTTATAACTCGATTTTGGTGCTTCTCGGAATTTAGATAAATAAAAAATCTGATGATTGGCTAGGGGGGGATTCGTCCGACGAAACTGGAGAGGAGGTCGAGCAAAAACCGTCTAAACGCTCCTATTTTCGTCGCTGAGGTGTGGGAACTCATCTATTTTTGAGACGAATTCATTGTTTTATGTAGAACCCTTTATGATAAATTTGAAGAACAATAATCTTTTTGAAGAGGTATCAAATTGCGAATACTAGTCACGGGGGGCGGAGGTTTCATTGGTCATCATCTGGTGAAGGCACTGCTCCAAAAAGGCCACAACGTAACAGTACTCGAAATTGACGAAAAGAAGTTGCTCAAAGAAACTTCCCCTAAACTAAAGGTTGTGCTTGGTGGTATGGAAGATGAGGAAAAAGTCAGACAGTCGATGGATAACGTGGACATTGTGTGCCACCTCGCTT
>CAZWMM010000027.1:0-7152 GCA_964634985.1 Hadarchaeota archaeon (SeqCode) | reverse complement strand
CTTAGGCAAAAGGTCGGGAGGATAAAGAAGCCCAAACCCCCAGCGGAGCCTGAGGTAGCGAAACCGGCTTTGGAGATCGCCAAACCATCTAAACGTCGTCGGCGATCCGAAAAAAAGATGTTTAAGCGTCAAATTCTGATTAGGCCCAAGAAAGCTAGGATTATCGGTATCTTCTCCTGTAAAGGGGGAGTTGGGAAGACCACAACAGCAGTGAATCTAGCGACGCTTTTGAATGAGAAGCTTGGTAGCGACGCGATTGTGGTTGAAGCAAATCTCACAGCCCCGAATATTGGAATACACCTCGGCATCATCGACTCACCGATTACGATGCACGATGTTTTAGCAGGCAGGGCATCCATCGAAAAGGCCGTTAACGTCTCGAAGGGTGGTCTGCACTTCATACCTGGCTCCATCGCCGTCAGCGAGGAGATTCACCTCGTCGATCTCAAAAGCTCCCTAGGGCCACTTAAGAAGAAGTACAAGTACATTATACTCGATTCGGCTCCGGGACTTGGCCCTGAAGTGATAGCGGCAGTGAAGGCGAGCGATGAACTCTTGGTAGTTACGAATCCCGAGGTCCCAACCATTGCGACCACACTCAGAACCTTCAGGGCAGCCGAACGATACAGGACCCCCATCGCAGGCGTTGTGGTGAACATGGTTAGGAGTAAGAAGTACGAAGTGCCGATTTCCGAGATAAGAAAAACGCTCGGCTGGCCAATAGCCGCGATAGTCCCCGATGATGAAAAAGTTCGTGAAAGCATGACCGCTGGTGCCCCGGTTCTTAGTTATGCCCCTCGTTCTCCAGCGGCGAAGAAATTCAGAGAGTTAGGGGAGAACATTTTGGAGAGATGGGCTAGACGCTGAGGTGCTTGCGGATATCAAGCTTTTGAAGGCTCCACCACAAAATTTTTAACTTCTAGGGGTAGAAGTTGCGCCGATGAAACCTAAGAATAGAAGGAAAGATAAGGGAGAAGCTCCACTGTTTTCCTCGGCATCAAAAAAAGGGACTCAATTTACTATGCACACGATATAATAAGGTTTTGAATCTAAAATAAAAAGATGCACACCGTCACTTTGATACCCGGCGATGGGATAGGCCCAGAAGTCATTGATGCCGCGAGAAAATGCATCGAGGCTACAGGCGTTCCGGTCAAATGGGAAGTGAAAGAAGCAGGCACGAAAGCCGTGAAAAAATATGGCACACCACTGCCTGAAGAAGTGCTCGAGTCCATTCACAAGAATAAAGTGGCCTTGAAAGGACCCATAACTACCCCGGTTGGCTCCGGGTTCAGAAGTGTAAATGTTGCCCTGCGGAGGGAACTGGATCTGTACGCTTGCGTGCGCCCCTGTAAATTGTACCCAGGGGTGCGCTCAGGATACAATCAAGTGGACCTCGTGGTTGTGCGCGAAAACACCGAGGATCTCTACGCTGGAATAGAATTCAAACGAGGGGCAGTCGACACTAAGGAGCTCATCAAATTCGTAAGGAAACGAACGGGTGCGAGCATAAGGGCGGATGCAGGCGTAACTCTGAAGCCTGTTTCAAGCTTCGGGTCCAAACGCATCGTACGTTTCGCGTTTGAATATGCCCAAAAAAATAAGCGCAAAAAAGTTACAGCCGTCCACAAAGCGAACATCATGAAGTACTCAGATGGTGTCTTCTTGGAAGCTGCCCGTAAGGTTGCACAGGAGTTCCCGGAGATGGAGTTCGAGGAAAGAATCGTAGACAACATGTGCATGCAGCTAGTTCAGAAACCACAGCTTTATGATGTGATAGTCACGCCGAACTTGTACGGGGACATAATCTCCGATCTCTGCGCGGGGTTGGTGGGAGGTCTAGGGGTTGCACCGGGGGCGAATGTGGGCGATGTCGCGGTTTTCGAGCCCACCCACGGTAGCGCACCAAAATACGCTGGGTTAAACAAGGCGAATCCCACCGCGGCGATTCTCTCGGGCGTGATGATGCTTCATTACATGGGGGAGGAGGAAGCCGCGCAAAGGTTGGAAGGCTCTGTTGCTAGAGTAATAGCTGAAGGCAAGCACGTGACCTATGACTTCAAGGAGGATCCTAACGACCCATCAGCCGTAGGGACGAAGGAGATGGCCCAGGCTATAATAAATGCGATGAAACTTGGTCCAAGGAAATAAATGATGCCATGAAGCTAGTCAGCGCTTGTCTGTTAGGAATAAAGTGTAGGCACGATGGAAAAGACGCCCTCGAGCGGAGGGTTGTCAAACTAGCCGAGAACGGTGAACTCCTACCCATCTGCCCGGAGCAACTCGGAGGCTTGCCTACGCCCAGAGAGCGCTCCCAAATAGTTGGGGGTGATGGTTCAGATGTTTTAGATCGCAGGACGAAGGTCGTGATGAAAAGCGGTAGGGATGTCACTGAAAATTTTATCAGGGGGGCTGAAGAGTCCCTGAAGCTCGCGAGGTTGTTCGGGGTGAGGGAAGCCATCTTGAAGACCGGGAGCCCATCGTGTGGTTCCGGAGAAATCCACGATGCCTTTTCCGGGGAGCCGAGGAAAGGCGATGGGGTCACCGCGGCACTTTTGAAGAGAAATGGTATACGGGTGATCACGGAAAACGTTTGCCTAACCAAATCAGGTGAAGAGTCTGACTAACACGGTGAGGAAACATATCACGAACACTAAAAATGAAAGCTGAGCTGGACGCCACTTACGTTTAAAAACAAGCTTCAGGTCTTTGTAAGTCGCCCTCGCGTTCTTCCTCAAGGGTCTGAATCCCCGAACTATTATGAAGAGATAGAAAAACGCGATGACAGCGAGAAAAGCTATCGCGAGTGCCGGCATCTGCCCAAAGTAAGCGTAGGTCCTAGGGGAGATATACGCCTCGATGGGTGCCGCGAGGAAGATCAACACTGCCCCGATTACCGTCATCAAGGTAAAATCGGCTAAAAATTCCTTAATCTTTCTCTTGTGCCTCCGGAACTCCCGCGTCCAAAGCCCACCTTTTCGCCCCGCTACTCCTAACATGTGCCCTAGAGCTTTCCAGAGGGCCCAAGCTGCCCGCAAGGTGACCGCAGCAATTATGAAAAACCCAGTGAGTTCAAACACACCATGCACGAAAGCGGTCGCCGTAAACGCTAGTAACGCATCCACCCCGGTGAGTTTTCTGAGACCCTCATCGGTAGAAATGGATACCTCACCGATTTGGCCGAGATGGTACCAATAGGAAAGTGCAACCGCTATCGAATGCCCGTTATATATCACTGAATAAAAGCCGAGGTAAGTTGGAGTTCCAGCGAGGTGTAAGCCCACGACCTCTAAGTTGGACAAATAGTATTGGGTTCGCTCTGACTCTTCCATTTGACCGACCTCTTCGAGCGCCTCTTCATACTGCTGCAGCTCGGGCCTCTGGTAAACTTCAACACTATCAACTACTTCCTTCTCCATGAAAACCGACGACTCGTACGGGAGAATGTTGCAGGCCGTGGTCAAAACCATTACAAGGAACGCGAGACCGACGACAAAGCACAGTGCTGATGAACTTCGCTTGAAGGCCCCGAATATTTTCCCCACGATATCCACGAACTCGCCAGCCGAAGCATCTCTCGCGAAACATTTACTCTTTTTGATCAATTAAGATAGCGCATGGTTCAGAAAATTTTTCAGGCAAGCGAGAGCCAAAACAACAGCATGCCCATAAGAAGTCGCGAGACAACCTGCTAGGGAGCTCCCTTTATTTTCTCCATCGATTTTTTAATTTCATCTATAGCGGTCGCGTCCTCTATCGTGGAATAGTCTCCAGGAGGTTGGCCTGTGATTACAGCTTTTATCAACCTCCTCATTATTTTGCCGCTCCTAGTTTTGGGGACTTTTTTGACTAAGCTTATGTTTCCGAATACTATGATCGGTCCGAGTCTACTCCTGACGAATTTCTTGAGCTCATCTTTCAACTCGTCGCTTGGAGCATGCCCTTCCTTCAGAACCACGAATGCGGATGCAACCTCGCCCCTGAGAGGATCTGGTATGCCAACCACTGCTGCCTCGGCAACTGCCGGATGGGAAATGAGAGAACTTTCAATCTCGATGGTTCCTATCCTGTGGGCGGATATTTTTATCACCTCATCCGCTCTGGCGATGAACCATATATACCCGTCTTTATCCTTCTTGGCAGCATCTCCTGTATAATAACAGTTCGGTATCCGATTCCAATAATCCTCAACATACCTTTCATCAGCCCCCCAAAGAGTTTGAGTTAATCCGGGAAATGGATTCCTGCAGACAAAAGTGCCCTCTTCCCCGGGAGGTAAGCTCTTGCCTCCCCCATCAACTACATCACCATCGATTCCCGGGAGGGGTATGCCTGCAGACCCCGGTCTTATGGGGATCATCTCAATGCCGTATGGGTTGCCAACTATGGGGCCTGCGGTTTCCGTTTGCCACATGTGATCGATCACGGGTACCCTGTCATTCAGGACTTTTTTCTGTAGCCACTCCCAAACTGGGGGATTCAAGACCTCTCCGGCACAGAGTATCAGTTTTATGCTACTCAGATCGTGTTTCTTAGGCCACTCATCCCCATACCTCATCAGCGTCCTAATCAGCGTCGGAGAAACCCACATTTTCGTGACTCTGTTTTTCTCCGCTAACGCCCATAGGATATCCGGCTTCGGGTAATCTGGAACCCCTTCGTACATCACCGTGGAACATCCAAAGAGAAGGGGCGCATAGACGACGTAGCTATGGCCGACCACCCAACCAATATCTGAGAGACACATCCACACATCCTCGTCACTCAAGCCGTAGACCCACTTGCCCATGGCGTATATGTAAACTTGATAAGCCCCATGAGTTTGAACAGTCCCTTTGGGCTTTGCCGTGGTTCCAGACGTGTGAATTATGAATAATGGTTCGTTTGATTCCATCGGGACTGCTTCGGCGTTTATCCCTTCCCCGCCTTTGAGCGCTTCCTCCCAGTATATATCCCTCCCTTCCTTCATCGGAGGATCACTTTTACCCCTTTTTAGCACGATGACTTTCTGAACCTCTGGAACAGTTTCTAAAGCTTTGTCAATTATTCCCTTTAAGTCGACTATCTCTCCCCTCCGGTACCCCACATCTGCGGTGATCAGTACTTTAGAACCAGCATCTCTTACTCTCTCAGCTACGGCTCCATATCCGAAACCCGCAAAAACAACCGAGTGAATTACACCTATTCTAGCAGCTGCCAACATCGATATTGCAGCTTCAGGAATCATTGGCATGCATATGGTCACCCTATCTCCTTTTTTCAAACCGATCGCTTTCAATGCCGCAGCAAATCTCTCTACCTCGCGGAGTAATTGTTCGTATGTCAAGATTCTCGTTTCTCCCCTCCCACCCGACTCCCAAATTATGGCCGCCTTGTTTCCTCTTTTTTTCTCAAAAACCTGATAATCGACGCAATTGTAAGATATGTTAGTCTGCCCGCCGACGAACCACTTGAAAAATGGATATTTCTCCTTTTTGTAGACTTTATCCCAAGGTTTAAACCAGTGGAGCTCCTTAGCAACCTCTCCCCAAAAACCATCTACATCTTTCGACGCCTTATCCAACATTTGCCTAATCCGTGGCGGAAATTGCATCTTAATACTCTCCAGCAGCTTAGATAAAATTCCTAACTTTGTGAACCACCACCGGTCAAAGACCGGCGGCTTCTGCGCTCCCCAGCCTCTCCGGCCAGTTCACCCGCAGCTCAGGGTGGTTCAACTGCACCCCTCGGCTCCGAGGCCCTGCCAAAATACTGGAGCCGATGTTTATGGCGGAGTTGAAATCTGCGTTGTAGATCAGGCCGCAGTTCAAGCAGGCGAAAGTGGATTGGATCGGGCGCTCTGTATCCCGCGAACCGCATCGGTGACATGTAATCGAACTCCATTGTTCATTTGGTCCAACTGCTTTAATACCTCGCTCAGTGCATTCCTCTTTGATATATCGGGTCATCCGTCCGTAAGACCATTTGGTTAACTTCTGCCTTAACGCCCGCTTCCCATTTCCACGATAATTGTTTGCCTTGATCCCTTTTGGGTACCCTATTGCAACCAAGCACCCGCCTGAGATCTCAGCGATTGCTTTTGCAGTCAATCGATCGTAGTACTCCGCAACCCTTCTCCGCTTTCCTTGCATCCTTTTCAGCGCGTTCCACTTCTTCGTCTGCTGGAGCTCCGCAACTCGCTCGTTCAGTTGGTTCAACCGCCGCCTTTTCAGTCCATCCTCGATCACCGAGAAGTCCTCCCGACGCAGGGGTCGATCGGGGTGAAGCAACACGGTTGCCGCGCTCCGCCTGATGCCCAAGTCAACTCCTCGAACCGCTTGGATTGGCTGATCTTGAACTTCATATCGCATCACAACATGAGCGTAATACTTCTTTCCGTATTTCACGAGCTGGAAGTCCCTGATTTTCCCCCGCTCGAGTAGTCCGAGGTGGTAGCTTGAGGGATTCAAGAAAACCACGAGCTTCTCACTCTTCTTGAGCGTCGAGATTCGAACGAGCCAAGAACTGAGCTTTGCATGCTCGCTCCGCTGAACTTCGCCTGTGCGGTAATCGAATCGGGTGGGGATTTTTTTCTTCGAGTCCTTCCCGTGGAATGGCTTTGATGGCTCCCGCCCCAAAAGCTTGCGTAGTCGCTGTTCATCCCTCCTCTCCCTCGCTCGCTCGACCGCTCGTTCCCATTGCTGGTGAAGCTTTCGGTAGCCCTTCCACATCCAGAGAGCTTGGTTCCCACACTGCTGGACAAACCCGGCTGACAACCCTGTCTTTTCCTTCACGAAGCGCTGGTAATCCAATCGCTGCAGCTCCCGCCTCGTGCGGATCCCATGTCGCTCGATGATCCCGCTCCAGAGCTTGACCGCATATGTCAAACGAGCCGTCAATCTATCGAGCACATGGAGCTTGCATTTCGTGGTGGCATAATGGATTGGAACCTTGACGGTCTTCTGAACCAGCATTTCATCCCCCAACGAAAGATGGTGAGAAGTCGTTAAGCGGTTTTCGGGGAGAGATCACCGAAAAGTAATCGAAAAAAATCAAGTGAATTATCTGGCTTATCTTGCTGAAAGAGCTTTCTAATAGCTCCACTTCCAGCTTAGAGTCTTGGGAGCTTTTTCAACCACCAGTTTCAAACTGGTGGAATTCTCATCTTTAAAT
>CAZWMM010000026.1:0-7177 GCA_964634985.1 Hadarchaeota archaeon (SeqCode) | reverse complement strand
GTCATTTGGTGTCCTTCTGTAACCACCGCCCCGGACCAAACCTCCGCACTTTATTGGAGGAACTTTCCAAAAATTTTTCGGTCGCTCAACTGCGGAAGCTAAACACGTACGAAAATTTTGAAGGCAAGTTTTTTAGCGAGGAAATTTAATGTGGAGCGGGATTGGATGGGTGAGAGAGCCCTAGGTTGGGGCTTCAGGTTGCTGGGGATTGGCCTCATGATCGGGCCGATCCTCGCTGCGCTGGCCGTTTATGGCGCGAGTCTCGACCTCATCATGCCGGAGCCCAACCCGCTGGATGCGTTAAGCGCGTTGGGTGGGGGGGCAAACAATCAAGGCATGATGAATGTAAACGAGAACGATATAACCCTAATATCACTGGTGCCACCAGTAATAAGAATCCCAGTAGAGTTAACATTGCCAATTGGTGATGTTACTTTAGAAGTCAATAAGCTCTCGGCCAGTATCAAGTGCGCTAACGATAATGAGAATCTAGGTTCCGTAGAGTTAGAGACACCAGTGAATATTTCATCTACAACTCAGATTCTCAATTTGAGGGCAGATCTTACACAGGCAATTGCACACTACATTAACACCGCTTACCACCCCACCTTCCCTGACCAAGTGACGATTTCTCTCGAGGGCTTGGACATCACGATATATGAGCTAACCCTATCGATGCCTGGATCTGTGGGGTCCATGACCTTTGATATCAAAAGTCTGTTAGGATTGTAGGTGAGCCAATGAAAACTCACACAGACTGGCGCGCCTTGCTTCTGGGCGTAAACTGGTTCGGGGTGGTCGTAGCAATTTTGATGCTCGTGCTTGCCATTTCCGGCGCCGCGTGGTGGAACATAAACGTTGGGGGTCAAGCCATCGCTTTTAGCACTTCGCCTTTTAACGTGGAGATCTCAGCGTTTGGCGCATCGATGATGATACCTTTGATCACATTTTTCTGCATCGGCGCAAGGATCGCGGTTTCAATCGCGGCAATTTTTCTGCTCGTTGGCTCCCTATTCTCCGCCCGATGGTGGTCGAAAAAATTCGTTAGTTTTGGGGCCCTGAAAATGCTGTGGATGGTCATTGGGATAATAGTGATGGGTGTAATAATGGGGGCGGTTTCATCTATGCTTGCTTCCCAAATGGCAGCAGGGGCAGCGGGCGCGCAGATGCAGATGAACATGCCTACCCTCTCTGGAACTGGTAACATAACGATCCAGATGGGGGGGCAGGCCACCTTGAGCGCGCCCGTCACCATGGCGCTGACCGGAGCTTTCTTCACCGCGATTGTCGCGGGCGCCCTCGGCATCGTGACGAGGATTTATCACCGGAGGCTCACGAAGGGGTTGGCTCCCAAGGCGAAGGTTGCCCCCAAAGTGGAGGTCAAGGAAGGATTCGTGTCCACCCAACCGGCGCTCGGGGATCTGAAAAGCGCTGAGAAGTCCTTCGAGGCCAAATCATACGATGAATCCGTGAAGAACGCCGATAAGGCCATCGAGACCGCTCTCAATGGGTGGCTCGAGCAAAGTGGGTTGGGGGAGCTAAAGGGTAAGGATTACCCGGCGGCGATCAAGGGACTGAAGGGTTTGAAGTACAAGGTGCCGTGCGAGAAGGAAATTCAAAATGTGAGGGGTCTCAGGAACAAGGTCAAGTTACGTTATTCCCCGAAGAAAGGGGAGGCCGAAAAGGCGGTCAAGACGGCGGAGAAGTTCATCAGGGAAGTGCAGAAGATAAAAATAAGGAAAAAAGCTGCCTGATTGGGTATGGTAAAACTTCCCCTAGTCATCCACACCGACTTGCCGGAGAGTGTTGCGTACGAGTTCGCAGCCAATCCAGAAAAAATATTCTCGGCCCAAAAGAACACAACGGTTGAAAAGACGGAAAAGGATTCTTGGGTAGTTTATGATTTCGGAAAATAGGTCGGCAAGCTCCTTAGTTTCTTGCGAGAACTTATCAAATACTTCAGTTAGGCACCACAAAATAAACAACATTTAAATATACGTGGTACCTAACTACATTGTATGACATATCTTCTCGTTAAAAAGCTGAAGGGCAGGAAATACTTCTACTTGGCGACCAATGTGCGGCTGAACGGCAAGTGGAAACGATTTCAAGTTTATATCGGCAGGGAGAAACCGCTGAGAGGTGAAATCAAAAAATACTCAGCGGCTCTGCAACAGAAAGTAAACAACTATCACAGGGCAACCGACCCGCTCCTCAGCTTGTTATCTGAGAAAGAGATGAAGGTGCTGGAGCGACTAAAGGTACACTATAAAAAAGTTTTCAAAGGGCTGCCGTCCGAGGTCAAGCGAAAACATGAAGAAGATTTTCTAACAAAATTCACATACGACACCAATGCTATCGAGGGCTCAACTCTGACTCCGGCAGAAACCTCACTGATTTTGTTTGAAAAAGTCGTGCCGCAGGGCAAGACGCTGCGAGAGATAAAGGAGGTTGAAAATCACGCCGAAGCATTTGCATTCCTTACCGAGTACACGCGCGATGTCGACAAGACACTCGTTTGTAGAATACATCGGGTACTGACCAAAGGCATACTCCCCACCGATCGTTCGGGAGTTTTCAGAAAGGTTCAGGTCTGGATAGTGGGGGCGCCCTTTATGCCGCCCAAAGCCGAGCTTGTCGAGACGGAATTCAAAAAACTCATGAACTGGTACCGCAGGGGCAAGCGGCGTTACAATCCGGTGGTCGTTGCGGCATATGTACACGCGGGCTTCGAGACAATACATCCTTTCACAGATTTTAATGGTCGTACGGGCAGGCTGCTGCTGAACTTTATCCTGATGAAAAATGGCTATCCAGCGGTTGATATAAAGAATAAAGATAGGCTGGAATATTTTGCCGCGCTAGAAAGCGCGCGCATGGGCGACCTTAAACCGTTTGTAAACTTGATTGTGAGATACATCAAAGAAAGGGCGAGTTCATAACAGATATGTGGTGCGGCCGGATAGACGACTGCTATCATTCAAATCTATCAAACAATTTTCCGTCGAAACCCATATTTTTATTAACTAAATAAACTTAGTTTATTTTGTGAACTAAATGAGATTGGCGCAACTCTCACCTGGGGGAAAAGTGATTCTTGCGCTATGGGATGCACCCATGCGGTTCGGAAGCTTGAAAGCAGCAACTGGTCTTAGCAGCGCGTGGTTAGACAGAACCCTAAAACAACTCCACCGAGAAGGGATCATCGAGCATGATGTGGTGAGCAAGACCTATGCGATTAAAAAGACCGAGCAGCTCCGAACTCGAGTAGATTCTCTAATGCCGATTTATCTCACCGAGATCGCCAGCAGGGTTGCGGAGGAACTCGCAAAGGATGAACGGGTTCTAGCGATAATCCTTTTTGGAAGCGTGGCAATTGGGAGGGTTACCCCGGGAAGTGATATTGATCTCTTGGTGGTCTTAGAGGAGCTCGACCGCAAAATCGAGGGCGAATTCATCTTGAAGCTCTCGAATCTCGGGTTTAAATTCGGTGTCGCGATCGAGCCAGTCCTCCTCAGCCGGGAGGACTTCAAAAGTACGCTCGCAGCGAGTGTCGGTTTAATCTTCGGGCTCGCACTGGGGTACGAGGTCCTTTACGATAAGGAACTGCCCCCTTTGACGAAGCTATTGGACGAATCCGTGGCGAAGGTTAGAACCGAGTACTCATTCGAGAAGGAGGGAGAGATTTGGCTACCGAAGAAAGAGCTTACTGCGAAAGTCTGATTCAAACAGCCGACTCAGACCTAAAGCTCGCGAGGGAGTTGATGGGTATGGGTAGGTATGACGCGACAGTTTTTTACGCAGCGTTAGCCGGCGAGAATGCTGCAAATGCCTTGATCATCGCACTCGGCGGGAGGCCGAGCAAGCGCCACCGAGCTGATGCGGCACTGGATGCGTACTTCAGAACTAAGCGGGAGAAAGTACCGGCAGAGATCAGCGAGGTAATAGAAAAACTAAAGTGGCTTGAACCCCACGTGACGGTCTCGCGTTATCCCGTCAGGGTAGGCGGTAAGTGGATCGCCCCGGTCAGTAGATACCAGAAGAGCGATGCGGAGCGGGCAATTAGGTATGCTAAAGCGATCCAGCAAGTAGCAAAGCAGCACAAACTGCAGTGAACTACATTCGATGAGAGATGCCCACCGTCAGCCAAAGGGGAAGGCGTTCTTAAATGCTCCAGTAGTGGGCTGGATAGATGACTTCTAGCTCTGACAGATTTAAACCCAGATGAAAATTCAAACCCCACACACAAAATTCAAGCAGGATTTATGTGCATTTTTTGCCCAAGACACGCTAAAAATCTTGCTCATTCGGCATGTTGAGAAATGTGCGGCCGGCGGGATTCGAACCCGCGCTACAGGCTTTCCTCGTCGCCTTGGAGGGCCTGAGTCCTCTTGGCAGCGTTCAAACGCTTAGACCAGGCTGGACCACGGCCGCGATACTAACTTTAGATTTTGCATGAATTAAAACGTCTACTGCTTCTAAAAATTAAGAATTTATTACAATGCAGAAATAAACAACACTGTGAAATTGAGAAAAGCAAAAAGGTGGGTCATGTCAATCGAAGGATACGTAGGTTACAAAAAGCGTGAATTCTGCAACGACGTGAGGTGTCCGGTGCAGCTGGAGATGAACTCCCAAAAAGAGGGCTCGGAAGAATACGAAAAGATAAAACAAACATGTAGAACCGATTGCAAGCACACCACATGGGAATTTCATCATTGGTTGATGGGGAAGGGTTATTTAATCGTCAAGCCCAAAAAATGAAAGGTATGATCATGGATTGGGGAATGAAAAACAGGCTTTCGCAGTTGATTCAACCCGATGGCAGGGCCCTCTTTTTGCCTGTAGATCACGGGTATTTCCAAGGCCCTACGCGCAAATTGGAAGAGCCGGGCAAAACCATTAAACCCCTCCTCCCCCACGCGGACGCGATCATGCTTACGAGGGGGATCTTGCGCTCATCGGTAGATCCCGCAAACACCAAGCCGATCATCCTCAGAGTTTCCGGCGGTACGAGCGTAGTCGGAAAAGACTTGGCCGGCGAAGGAATTACTACTTCCGTGAGAGAGGCTATCAGGCTCAACGCTAGTGCGGTATCTCTCTCGATATTCGTGGGAAGTGAATATGAGCGTGAATCACTGCTGAATTTATCAAACCTCGTCAACGAGTGCGAGGAGTATGGGATCCCGGCGATGGCAGTTACAGCCGTGGGCAAAGAGTTGGAAAAGCGTGAGGCGCGGTACCTTGCTCTGTGTTGCAGGATCGCCGCGGAGCTGGGGGCTCGAGTGGTGAAAACGTACTATTGTAGGGAAGGTTTCGAAAAAGTTGTCCGTGGATGTCCCGTACCAGTGGTCATGGCGGGGGGGCCCAAAGTGGAAACTGAGCTTGAGGTCTTCGAATTCGTTCACGATGGTATTCAGAAAGGCGCCATAGGCGTGAATTTGGGGAGAAACATCTGGCAATCAGATTACCCGGTGGCGATGATCCGCGCTATTCGTGCAATTATCCATGAGAATGCCACTCCGAAAGAAGCGCAAGCGTTGTTCGATGAAATCAAAAGCGGCAAGAAGTGAAAACAGTTGAAAAAGCGCATAACTTGGAAATCGCGCACGACTTGGCGGGAGAAACTGGAGAAAAAGCAAGAACCCAAAGTGGTCAATGTCCCACCAAAAATGAGAAAAAGGTTCGGGACGGGGACGATGCTCGTTCCAACACCCCTCCTCGTCGATGCATTAATCCGGAAAGTCAAAAAAGGAAAACTCGTCACCGTGACCCAGATCATGGAACGACTGGCAAAAGATTTTCATGCTGATTCTGCTTGCCCCATGACGACTGGAATTTTCCTTCGAATAGCATCTGAAGCAGCTGAGGAAGATCGAAGGGAAGGGAAGAAACAGATAACTCCCTACTGGCGGGTACTCAAGAAAGATGGAAAACTGAACGAAAAATTCCCGGGCGGCACAAAAGCACAAGCACTTCGTCTGAGAAAAGAGGGGCACAGTATTCAACCCGGTGAAGGTAAAAAACCACCCAAGGTAAAAGATTTCGAAAAATCCTTACAGAAGCTGTGATCCCTACAAACTCCGGCAGGGGATTAAGTTGAAGGAAAGGGAGAGAATCATGTTGTTTTTATGGGCGATCTACTTGGTTATTTTCGTTGTTTGTGCGGTCATCGATTTGGTGACATCTCCAGGCTTGAGCTGGGCCCCGTGGGTTTGGATGGGCTTGGGCATAGGCTTTGCAATTTCTACGGTGAACATGATCTTGAACTACACGACATGCTCTAAGTGCAGAAAAATGATCAAATTGGACGAATATTGCAGCAGGTGTGGGCATAAAATCACTAAAAAATGAATCCCTTTAACCCTTCAGGTTCAAAATACCTCTAATTTTTATCAATCACTAGAGTGGAAAAAATGGCGGCCTGTGGCGTTTGCGATAAAGAGGTTGCGCTACCGTTCAAGTGCAGGTACTGTGTGGGCACCTTTTGTTCGGAGCACAGGTTGCCTGAGAACCACTCCTGCAAGAAGCTGGCAGAGGCCAAGCGCCGCGAGCGAAGGCAGATCCCCCCGGATGTAACCCCGAAACCCGAAGAGGCACCGCAGCCGATGGTAATACGATACGAGATTGGAGCACCTAGATTTTCCAGGAGACGGCCAAGATTCTGGAGAGATTTCTTCTTTCGTCAGTCGAGTATGATCATCCTGTTAGTGATTTTCGCAGTATTCATCGGCCAGCTGATAGCTCAAGCGGCACTGGGGCCGGCGTACTACGCTCCCGGGGACTACGGCACTTTCCTCTACTACTTAGCACCTTCTCGAGCCACAGCCCTCGCTAGACCTTGGACCGTCGTGACAGCGATCTTTCTCCACGCGGGTTTCCTGCACTTGCTAGTGAATGGAATAGTTCTTTTCTTCTTAGGTCCGATACTCGAGATGAGGATAGGCAGAAAAAAATTCCTATATATCTTTTTAGGGGCCGGAATTTTGGCGGCAGCCGCTCAGCTCCTTGTTATCCCCTCTGACATCGTGATCTTGGGGGCGAGCGGCGCAATTCTCGGAGTTCTCGGAACACTGACCATCCTTGCCCCCCGGCTTCCAGTCCTCCTGTTTTTCTTCATTCCTATGCCTCTCTGGATGGTCACCTTGGGTTTCGGAGTCCTGTCGGCTATCCTAAC
>CAZWMM010000025.1:0-7221 GCA_964634985.1 Hadarchaeota archaeon (SeqCode) | reverse complement strand
CATAGGGAGTCAAGAACCTCGCCCGAACGAACTGGGGCAGGGTCCAAGGAGTCGGCTTGCGCCTGCGTAATGCGAACGCCAATCCTCCTGGACTAAGCGGATGCCCAATCGCTGCCACTCGAACATCTCCCAAGTTTAGATCGAGCACTGGGTCAGCCTCCGAGAACGGCCTTCCACTTATCGCACGAAATCGAGAAATCAACGACTCCGCATCGTCGCGCGCGAGGAAAACGTTTGTCAAGCACTCCTCGTGGTCTTGATGATAAAGGTGCACGGGCGTTCGTCCCACGGGAGCGTCGATGTAGATGTCTTGCACTCGTGGGTCAGCGAGCAAGGCCTCAAGCACCCCCAATCCAGCTGTAAATCTCGCCAAATGTCTTGCCAACTCCCCAACATCCTCCTTAGCAGCATTCAGCTTGCCTTCGGTCACCAGCTTGGCCATCAAACCTTCGCTCGCTCGGATGACTTGCTCCTGGGCGCGCAGAGGGTCGGGGTCAAGGCTGGGTCTCTGCTCGAGCAGGAGCTGGCGCGTTCGGTGGAGTAGCTGCACGTGCTCGTGCGGCAGGCGGTACTCGGGCAGGAGTAGAAAGTAAAAGTGCTGGAGCTGGTGGGGAAGGCGGTAAATTCTGACCTCGCTCCCCCCCATCTCATATGCGTCGACCAGCTCACACTCTGGGGGAGGCTGCACCAAGAGACGGGATCTCATGAAACACGGCCTCAGCAGCGGCTGCAGAACTCTCGCATATCCTTCGCGCCCTTCGCCCCCACCCACGAGTTTCGCGTGCTCAAGCGAGGAAAGCATAGGTTTCAGGGTGCGCTCGATGAACTCGGCATGACACTCCCTGCACTGCTTGGCCCCGCGTGCGGCCCTCCTACGGGTATCGCGTAGAGCCACCTCAAGCTCGACCATCGCACGCATCGGGTCGCCAGGCAGCAAATCAAGCACACGTTCGAGCTTCCCCCTGCGTTCCGGCTCGCATCGCTTGCAATTACCCGGCGTCAGGTACGCGAAGGACCAACACCTGCACTCACCCAAGATTTTGGCTATTTCCTTGAGCGCCTCCAAACCTGAGCCGCTGTACTCGCGCTCGTACATATCTGCAAGGACGAGGACGTTCACGTCTGGGTGCTCCACGAGGGCTTCGACAGCTTCGCGCATGCAGGTCTCGGAGCGCTCGATAGAAGCGCCTCGACCGCATCCCTCGCATTTGAACCTGAGCACCCTCTCGTCGCCCATTGTCATAACCGTTCGCTCGCAGCTCATCCCCGTCGCTCCCTTGACTTCACGCGTACGTTTGGTCCGGCGAGCGTGTCGACCCTAGAGGCCAGCCTAGCGAGCTCGTCTCCTAGTGGGGCTAACGCTAGGTCGAGTTTCCCGCAGAGCTTCGTCAGTTCCGCGAGGTTCACCTCGAGTGTCGCCACCCTTCGTTCTAGTCCACGCAAGCGTTGTTCGAGCACCCGCATATCGTCACGAAGGCGGGTGATCCATCGTCCATGCTCAGCCAACGCTATTTCCCTATCCCGCTTCCCAACCACCTTCGTCCCTTCCTCGCATCCTGAAGGTCAAGAAGCCAGCTCGAGATGCGTGCCAGCTCCTGAGTAAGCCCGCTGTCCTTGGGCGCCCTCCGCAACTCACCCGGCTGTGACATCAGCAGTACCCATGTACGCTCGCTTATCGCCCCCTGGCTGTGGAGCTCCTCGAACAATTTCTCCGGGTTAACCCCACCAAGGCGCCTAAGCCTCGCGCGCAGACAAGCGAACTTGAGGAAATCTGCTTCAGCCACCAAAAACTCCCTCATCGCGAGAAGTTCGTCCTTGAGCCTGATGAGGTCGCGCTCGGCGAACCTCGCCCAGTCCTCATGCAGGAGGCCACCTCGCTTAAAGTTGAGCAGGGATTGAAGGAGTTGAGCCGCCGCCGTCTTGAGCGGGGGCATCAGCTCAGCCAAGCGCCCACGGCGGGCCACATCGAACTCGGCAGCTTCGAAGAGGTCGTCGAGCACCCCATCGAGCTTAGACCAGAGCCCCTCTACTGAATTGAGCTCATGAGGTGAGAGATCTAGGATGGCATCGATCATTTCCAGAATCACCTCAGGAGTCAGCTCGCTGCTCATTTTCACCAAGCTCCTTGAGCCTGCCCTCCACTTCGAACAACTTCTGATCGCTTTCTGGATCCTGTTTAAAATGAATGCGCCGCTTGAGCTCTGCTCGCAGGGTTCGGAGCAGTTCCACCTCAGCCAGCAACAGAAGCTTCGTCAGCGGAGGTCTTGCCCGTCGCGGGTAGTGTGAACGCTCTAGCAATGCTAGGCCAACGTGCCAGGCTACGGCAAGCGCGGCCATGAGCGGTAAGGTGTCCAATTTGCCCGCCTAGCCTTTGCGCGGAGGTTATTTAAAAGCAGAAAATCTCTCTCGAAGATGTTTTTAAGGAACCCGGATACATTCGATAGCAGGTGAATCGCAGTGCTATAAGCAAGTTATCAGCAGAAATTGCTCTTATTGGGCAATTGCACATAATAACAACTGTTAAATGCCTCCAATGCTAAAAATATAAATAATTAGGCATGCCTAATTTCAATGGTGACCATACTTGAGAAAACTACTCGTTGACCTAAGACCAAACGAGAGTGGCACCATCGTGGGTGTCACGGGCGGATATGGGCTAAAACGGCGCTTAGCAACTTTGGGGATAAGACTCAACAAAAAGATTCGACTGGTCACTGCCCAACCATTCAGAGGGCCGATTGTGGTAGAAGTCGACAGAACCCGTGTAGCAATAGGCTTGGGAATGGCCTGGAAGATCCTCGTGGAAGTGCCTAAGTGAAAATACTCCTCATGGGAAATCCAAACGTCGGTAAGAGTGTCTTTTTTTCAAGATTGACAGGTACAAGCGTGATCGTGTCTAATTACCCCGGCACAACTGTCGAATTCACAAAAGGCAAGATGAAAATTGGAGAAAAAAAGGCAGACGTAATCGATGTGCCGGGGAACTATACTTTAGAGCCAACTACTAAAGCAGAAGAAGTCGCGGTTGAGATGCTTAAAAATGGCGATGTGGTCATCAACGTTGTCGATGCCACAAATTTGGAGAGAAACCTCTACCTAACGCTTCAGCTATTGGAAAAGAAAGTTCCAGTAATCGTGGCACTTAATTTGTCGGACGAAGCCAAGCACAAAGGCATAACCATCGATGTTAAGAAACTTGAGAAATTTTTAGACGTTCCAGTGATCCCCACCGTGGCCATCACTGGGGAGGGTTTCAAAAAGCTCGTTTCTCACATACCGAAAGCCAAAGCACATGCTTACAGACACACCGACGAACAAAGATGGAAAAGAGTAGGTAATATCGTTGAAAAAGTCCAAAAAGTAGAACACCGACACCACACCCTGGCTGAAAGGTTGGGTGATGCAACCGTTAGTCCTCTTACTGGAATCCCCATTGCCATCGGAATAGTTGTACTGATGTTCTTCGTGATTCGGTTCATCGGCGAGGGGCTGATCACTACCGTGTTTAACCCTGTGTTTGGGGCTTATGAACCTTTAGCGATG
Organism: Hadarchaeota archaeon (SeqCode); assembly: GCA_964634985.1. Taxonomy (GTDB): domain Archaea; phylum Hadarchaeota; class Hadarchaeia; order Hadarchaeales; family Hadarchaeaceae; genus CAZWMM01. The sequence goes on along the minus strand of CAZWMM010000025.1, from coordinate 3,678 downwards.
AGGCTGAGTGAAGCGTTGGGTTCCGGCGGTTTCCTGCACGGGATTCTTATTGGAAACCTGATCGATGGTGGAATAGACTTCACTCAGTCCATGGGATTATTGACCACTGGGATTTTTGTCCCGTTCGCGATGGTCCTCCCTTATGTGTTTGCGTTTTACTTAGTACTGGGATTTCTCGAGGATAGCGGCTACTTACCGAGGCTGGGCGTGCTTGTGGACAGCGGGATGCACAGACTAGGTATGCACGGGCTCGCTGTAGTACCGATGTTACTTGGCTTGGGATGTAACGTTCCTGGTGCCCTCTCATCCAGAATTCTCGAAACCCGGAGACAAAGATTCATCGCCCTCACACTCATGGGAATAGCAGTTCCCTGCATGGCCCAGATCGCCATGATCTTCGGGTTGGTGGGTAGCTATGGGATTGGAGCTCTAGCGATAGTCTTTGCGACACTTTTCATAGTATGGGTGGTAGTCGGACTTTTGCTCAACAGGTTCTTAGCGGGCGGAAGTCCGGAGATCTTCACAGAAATTCCGCCTTATCGCACACCGTATTGGAGAGCAACATTGAAAAAGCTGTGGATGAGGATAAGAAACTTTTTGACTACAGCGGTTCCATTCGTGCTGTTGGGCGTACTTCTCGTGAATGTGATGTACGCTTTGGGGATAATAGATCTCATAGGCAATATCGCATCCCCGGTTGTGGTTGGGCTGCTTGGGTTACCGCCGGCTGCAGCTGGGGCACTGATAATTGGATTTCTGCGTAAAGATGTGGCTGTGGGAATGCTGTTACCACTCGGCTTGAGCATGCAACAGCTAATAGTGGCCAGCGTGGTTCTGGCGATGTACTTCCCTTGCGTGGCTACCTTTGCCGTATTCTTGAGGGAACTCGGAATAAAAGACACGGTGAAATCCACTATGATCATGATTGGGATGGCACTGCTGGTGGGGTCCATACTCAGATTTGTGCTTGGTGGATGATATGCAATCGGTAAGTATCGATGAATATTTGGAGGCCCTCTGGGTCATCCAGATTGAGAGAACTCAATCTGCAAAGATCAAAAATATGGCAAAGCAGTTGAGTATCGCGCCGCCCAGTGTTGCCCAAATGTTCGGAAAGATGAAAGCGATGAAGCTTATCGAATACAACAAAAGTATCGGAGCCGACTTCACGCGCAAGGGAAGGAGAAGGGCTAAGCACATCGTGAGAAGTCATAGACTCATAGAAAAACTCCTAGTCGACGTGGTGAGGGTCAAGCCAGATAAAGTGGAACATACCGCTTGCGGTGCAGAACATTACTTGTCAAAAGAAGTGGCAGATGCCATATGCACCTACCTGAAACATCCGCGCGCGTGCCCTCATGGGGATCCTATTCCACGAGGAAAATGTTGTCTTTAGAAGAGGTTTGAAACCTCTGATAGAGCCATTGCACAAAAAAATCTAATGACAAGGATACGGCTCAATCTTCGCGAACCTAATTTAATGATCTTGGTTAATTATCAGAACTCTGAAAATTCGGACATTTTAATAGGAATGAAAGTTTTATCTATGAAGGGTTTATGAACATAAAAAAAGCTGGATTTTATACGAAAGCTGTGCATGCAGGGGAAGAACCTTGCCCTCTAACGGGCGCCCATACAACCCCCATCTATCAAACTTCAACCTTCGTATTAGGAAAAAGTGTCGAGCATCCCTATGTGTATACCCGAGCTGGAAATCCAACCCATGCTGTGCTCGAGGAAAAAATGGCCGCTTTGGAGGGAGGTGAAGCAGCTTTAGCAACAGCTTCTGGAATGGCGGCTATTTCAAATTTGATGTTCACGTTGCTCAAAGAGGGTGATCAAATCGTTTCCTCCGACACCATTTATGGTGGCACTTACACCCTTTTGAATGAATTGATGCAAAAATCGGGCGTGAAAACCGTTTTCATTGATGCTACGAATCCAGCCAACGTGAAAAAATCTTTGACGAATAGAACCAAATTGATATTTCTCGAAACTCCAGCCAACCCCACGATGGATCTAATCGACATCAAAGCAGTTTCGGAGATAGCCGCTGAAGTCGATGCTAAGGTGGTCGTTGACAATACAATCATGACTCCTTATTACCAACACCCTCTCGAGTTCGGGTCCCATTTTGTGGTCTATAGTGCCACCAAATACCTCAGTGGACATGGGGACACCTTAGGGGGCATCATCGTTGGTTCCCAAGATTTCATCGCGGGAGCCCGAAAGACTTTAACTTCAACAGGGGGGGTGATCAATCCATTCAACGCTTGGCTGATAATCAGGGGGTTAAAAACCTTGGGTTTGCGTATGGATAAACACAGCGAAAACGCCATGAGGGTTGCTAAATTTTTAGATGGACACCCAAAGGTGAAAAGGGTGTTATATCCTGGGCTTTCCACTCACCCCCAACATGGATTGGCTAAAAAGCAAATGTGTGGATTTGGAGGCGTGCTTGCGTTTGAAATAGAAGGAGGTTTGGGAGAAGCCTACAAAATATTGGAGAAGGTGGAACTATGTCGGTGCGCGGTGAGTCTCGGGGATGTGGCTACCCTGATCGAACACCCGGCCACCATGACTCACCGAGTGATCCCGGAAGAAGAAAGGGTCAAGCTCGGCATTACAGATGAATTGATAAGGTTGTCTGTTGGGATCGAAGACTCAGATGATATAATCGCTGATTTAGATCAAGCGTTGAAACAAACGCACTAAATCCCGTTACAAGTTAAAAAGGTGGAAAGAATTTGAAGGTTTTCTCCGAACAAGGAAAAATAACTGACAACATTTTGATGATGGATGCTTTTGGATGGAACTGTCAAAAAACGACATCAACTTATGTAGTAGTGGGAGAAAGAATCGCGATAGTGGAGCCAGCCAACAGAAGCTCAGCGGAAAAAATTAGAGATGGGATAAAAAAATTTAGAATAGATCCAAATTTGATCCATCACATATTCGTTAGTCACAGACATTTCGATCATGCGGCTGGAGCACCCCCACTCCTGGATCATCTACCAAATGCAAGGATAATGGCCCACCAATACACGATAGAAAATTACAAGGACCCCCGAAAGATAAACGAATCTGCTGGGAAAATATTTGGGGAACTCGCAGAGCCAATTGAGGCCGTGGAAGAGGAGAGCAAATTAATCGTTCTCAAAGAAGGAGATTTGATAGATGTGGGCAAGGGGCTAGAAGTAGAAATTTTACATACCCCTGGACATACGTCGGATCACTTTGCATTCTATGAAAAGAAAAATAAATTCATGTTCACAGGAGATGCGGCGGGGCTCTTCGGGGGAAAAACTCGCTCCATAACTCCAACCACTTTTCCACCCAGCTTCAAATATGAGAACTATGTACGATCCATCGAGAAAATGCTCAAATACGATGTAAGAATAGTGGCTTTTGCGCACTTCGGGGCTGTGGTCGGTCCGGATGCAGCCGAAATCTTAGAGAAAAGTTTGGAAACTACTGAAGAATACAAAAACCTAGCTGAAGAGATGTCGGGTAAAAACCCAGATGAGCTTGCGGAGGTCCTTAAATCCAATTATCAAGACAAACTCGAAGTATTCCCTTCCGAATTAAGAAAATTTGTTTACAGTATACTGGCGCGGGGGCTCATGGGCGGTTTTTGAAGTTTACGTGTCCCCTGAATTCCCTTTTAAAGATAGAATT
>CAZWMM010000024.1:0-7388 GCA_964634985.1 Hadarchaeota archaeon (SeqCode) | reverse complement strand
TAATCAGCCTGAGGCCGTTCAGCATATCTTGAGAAGATCCTTTTCCAAGCATTCGGGGCACTGAGCATAAAAAGTTAGTTCAACATGGCATATTATGTTGTTGGTGTTAAATGGCGAAATTTGATCTGTTTGATATTTTAAAGCTGTTGCTACCTTCTTTGTATTATCAGGGGGTAGAAATTTACTTTTTTAAGGATAAATACCGTCTATGGATGTCCTCTATTTTGGCGGAGAATTTCTTTGGCAAGGCTTCCGTTGCTTCAATTGGATATCCTAGATATTTTCTTGCGTCTTCGGCCGCCTGAATCCATCGTACTGCTCGTTTTCGACCTCCATCGAACCATCGCAACGTGGGCACCATGCCGCCATTTCGCGCCTATCCATCTTTCAACCTCCTCAACTCTTTGCAGAGTCGCGCGACCCCGAAGTGCGGCTCTTCCGATAAAACTTCCCATAAAATTGAATGATTGCCGATTGGAGCTCGACGACGCGCTTGCCTAACTTCTCGAGTTCCAATTTGGAGAGATCTAACTCCCGCGAGAGCTTATCCATCCCTGCTGCTAGCTCATGCTGCAACCCCTCAAAAGCTTCGGTGAAGTGCTTTTCGACCTCAGCTCCCAAGCGAGAAGTTCGGGACTCGAGCTTGGCTTCGTGAAACTCGGCTGCGATGCGGTCGATGAGCAATTGAACTTGCTCGCCCTGCAGCCCGATGCCCGTGAGCACATCGTAGATCTCCCCATGGGAAAACCCCTCGCGCATCATTGACCGAATGACATCCGAAGCCGCTAGTCCACTCGACCCCAACGCTCCCGCCGAGGCTTTACGCGGGGGTTATTTAAAAGCAGAAAAATTCACGAAAGTGCGGGCGCCTAGGAGCCATAGAAAAAGACAAGCCCGGCTAGGTAAAACGCGTAGAAGGCAAGCAGCGCCACCCCTTGACCACGCGTCAGCTTCCTTCGCTTCCACATGAACCCAAGCAGCAGGGCCATCGCAGCCAGCATCATGGGGTTGCTGAACCAGAGTGCTTGAGAGTCAACCCCCAAAGAAGCCCCTCGCACGGCACTTACAATGGACGCGCTACCGATGATAAACGCCGCGTTGAATATATTTGAGCCTATGATGGTTCCGATCGAGATCTCCGGCAGCCTCTTCCTAATCGATATCACGATCGTCGCCAGTTCTGGGAGTGACGTCCCTATGGCAATTATTGTAAAACCCACTGCAGCTTCAGCTTCCAAAGTTGTTAGTCCCGCAGCTACGAGAGCAGTTTGAGCAATCCCAGCACCGCCGAACACAAGTAACCACGATCCAATTAGAATACCAGCGGTTCCGACGATGAAAAGCAAAAACAGCTTTGGCAATCCTTCTCGTTTTTTAGAGATAGAAAGTTTCAAGTTTTTCCTTTGTGTGCTCACCCTTTTCAACACGAACCTCAAAAACAACACGAAGATCGCTAGGAGGAGAAGCCCTTCAATAGGTCCGATAACGCCGTTGAGAGACATCGCAACAAGTGCCCCACCTACGGCCAGCATAATCAACCCATCGCTAATTCCTCCTTTTCCAATCCGGGCCATGCCGAAAACAGCCGCGAGGGCGAGAAGAGGGGTGATATTTACGATGTTGGAGCCGACCACATTCCCATATGAGATCCCCACATGGCCCAATCCGGATGCCATTATGGCGGTGAAGAACTCGGGAGCTGAGGTAGCGAAGGCTATCAGCGTGAGCGCAATCATCGCCTGAGAAACACCAAGAGCCCGAGCGATCCTACACGCGGAGTCCACGAAGAGGTCCCCGGCCTTGACGATCAACAGAATTGCTACTACAAGCGCAAGTATGAACTCGATCAATTTACCCCTCACGTCTTAGATACGAATTTGAATAGCACCGGGGTGAGCAGAGTCGTCGTAAACGTCACTATAACCATCACCGCGAAAAGCTCTGCCGACACTATTCCGCTCAACAGCCCAAACTGGAGCACCGCCAGCTCGAGGGAGCCCCTGGGGCACATGGCAGTCCCTATTTCCACTAACTCCCTCCGCTTATAGCCCACCGCCGCGGCTCCAGCTCCACATCCTATGAGTTTACCCGCAAATGCTGCACCAATGAGCGCAAAGAGTATGATGAAGTTTACTTGACCCCAATTCGGCGCGAATGAAAGGCCGATAAAAACAAAAAACATGGGGGTCAGGATCGACTGCAGCACCATCGTCGCGTCATCCAAAATTGCATTCAGCCTGATCCTGCTCAAGAGTAGTGCATCCGGGCGCTCACGAAGCCTGCCTATGAAGAGGCCGGCCATGTAAGCACCTATTATCTCGTGGAGCCCGATGTGACGAGCGATTACAGCCAGAGCCAGCGCGAAGCAAATAGCAAAAGCGATGGGGACCCCGCGCCGCTCGAACTTCCAGAGCCTTCGCATTATGTCGGCTTTGATTATCAGCTTGTGGGAGAGGTAGCCGACGATGAGGAAAAACGCCACTATCCCGATCGTCGCCCAGATGAGCACATCGAGATCGAAGACGCCCCCCCTGATCACGGCCGTTGAGAGGATGCCCAACACATAGACCGCTAAAATGTCGTCGATGAGCGCCGCCCCGACCGTAAGGTGCCTGAACCGGCTGCGTTCCGTGAACCTGGTGACTACCTCAGTCGCAGTATTGCTGAGTGCTGCTGCAACGAAGAGGCTCGGCAAAAGTTGTTGGGTCCAAGCGTAGACCACCCCGAATCCCAGCGCAAAAGAGACCGCCACCCCTGAGACCGCGACCGTTAGCGCCTTGAACCTCACCTTCATCAGCATGTCGAAGCGGGAGTTCATCCCCGCGACGAGCATGAGGACCACCAATCCCAGCATCGCCACCCCGCGGATGGCCTCGCTAGTGGGATCCCCGGGCGTGATGACGATCCACCCAAGCAAAGCGGGGCCAAAAATCACACCAACCGCGACCTCGCCTATCAGGGATGAAAAGCCGAAGTGGTGTAGGAGCTCACCGAAGAGCTTAGCACAGAGGAGGAGCACCAGGATCGCGAGTAGGAATTCCATGCCTCAACCTCGCTTCTCCCAGAGCACGCACCTGCCCGCTTCGATTCGTAAAATCCTGTGGTAGGGGATCTCGACCTCACCCTCGGGCGATGCAACGCGCATGAAGCCTCGCCCTAGCTCGAGGATATCGCTGCCCTCGATGACTCGCCTATCGCCCGGGGCTCCACGATGCAGGATCGTCACCTTGGCCTGTCCCAAGTTTAGCCTGGGATGCCACTTGAGCTTTTTTAATGTTTCTCGAGGATTCATAAAAATCACTTCACGCCATTGCCGAACTTATCGCACACCTAACAAAAAAGGTTACTTTACGCGGCTATGTTGCAATGGAATTTAACTGATCACGTTTTCTAGACCAGCCTCTTTTGCAATTTCTAATGCTTTTGAGAACTCCTGTGCTGTCAAACGTCGATTAATTTCGTCGTATTTGTCGGCTTGGTAACAAACTCTATACTGATCCATGACGTTGACCCTAACCATCGAACCTAAGTTTTTCGCAATCCAATGAAGGGCAGGACGTGTACAGCATTCCAAATTGTTAGGTAATACCAAGTGTCTGATGATAAGCTCAGAATCCACATAAGCCAACCGATGATTGCGCGTCACGATTTTCCAGTAGTTAGAAACGTTCGAGTACTTTAAGGCACAAACGTCATTCCCATATTTTAGATCTGTAAGGAAAACATCTTGAGTACAGAACAACAATTTCATCGATTCCATGCTACAATACATGTTGCTGTTGAAAACACTGGGAATGCTAATTTTACATTCGTTTAACGCCTCAAGAATGGTGTGCAAGTGCTCAGTAGGCTCACCACCAACCCAGTTTACGTTCCGTGCGCCTTCTCGACGCTGTGCTTCAACCAGCTTGGCGAGTGTCTTAGGTGAAACCTCTACGCCTCCGTCCGGGTTTTGGGAGATATCCCAGTTTTGACATAAGCAACATTTGAAGGTACAGCCATTGAAAAAAATCGTGTAACTTGGCACAAGCTCGGGCTCCTCGCCGTGATGCATGAACTCCGATGCTATCCGCGAACGTTCGCCAACTCCACAGAGTCCAACCTCGCCCGCCGTCCGATCCTTCCCGCACCGACGCTCACAGAAGTGGCACGACTTCAAGATTCGATTGGCGAGTTCCACCTTGAGATCGAGCAACGAAATTTCTGGCTTTTCCAAATCTCCGAGCTTGGTCTTGCCCGAATCAATGCGTGAAAGCAGCTTGCGGAACTCCTTCAGACCCCGCCCGTGGGCACGCCAGAGCTCTTCCTCGCTTGCGGAAAGTTCGACCCTTACCCCAACGCGCTTGCAAATCAAAAAGCGTGCCGGGAGCTTTCCCTCCATCACCGCGAAGTAGCGGGCCAAAGACTCACGAGCCTTCTTGTCCTTGAGCACGGCAACCGCATCGGACCTGAGAATCCGCCACACGCCCGCACCTAATTAAAATTAAACTCCCGAACTAAAAATGAATGACAATTAGAGAACTCAAAGGACGCAAAGGATAATTAGCTTCTCTGTGAGCTTCAAATGGCGATGACTTGAAAACCATCTTGGTAGACTACGACGGCACCCTTCATGACTCAGATTCGAAATTCATCGCAGAATTCAGCCTACCTGCACGCGAGCTTGGCTTGAGAGGAAAAAAATTATGGGAAATCTACCTTTTCGATGTCCACAGGGGAATAGTCAACGAGCGTTTTCCGGAAAAACACAATGACCCCGAATTTCACTCCAAGCTGATTTTCAAGCAACTCAAGAGACCTTACGACCCCCAGATAGCTGAGAAAATAATCGAGGGGTTTAAAAGAGCTTTGGAAGAATGTTGGACGAATCCCTCTTTCTTTGATGATACATTTGAATTTTTAAATCGGGTTGTGGAGGAAAACAAGCTATGTTTGGCGACATTTGAATACGCGAAAGAAAAAGCCGAGTGCGTGGAGAGGTTCGGGCGCAGGAAATATTTTGACAGCGTGCTGGGGGATTACATCATCAACCACAGAAAAACTGATAAAGAATACTACGAGGAGGCGCTGAAAATTTCAAACTCAACCCCCGAGGAAACCGTGATCATAGGGGATACCCTAACCCACGACATCGTGCCTGCGAAGCTCGTTGGGATCAAAACCATTTGGCTCAACCGCAGGAATGAGCGGGCCCCTGAAAATTCGAAGCCCGACCATGAAGTTAAAAAATTAACGGAAGTTCTAAACTATTTGTGACGAAGGGGTAAGAAAATAGTGAGGCTTGTTATGAGCAAAAATCTGAAGCCCATTTACGAACCCAGAAATGATAAAAAAATGAGGATCGTTGTGCTATTTTCTGGGGGTGCCAGCGCCGTTCCCTTTATGGTCGGGGGCGAGAAATATGAAGTCGTTGGGGCTGTTTCTTCCAATAAAAAAGCTTCCGGCATAAAGAAACTCGGGGAGCTGGGAATACCGGTTGAAGTGGTGGATATACACGATTTTTACGGGAACAGACCGATCGCCGACATGAAAGTCAGAGCGACCTACGACGAAAAATTAGTGTCGATCATAGACGAGAAGAAATGGGAACCCGATATAATCGCGTGCTCGGGCTACATGTATTTTTTAACCAAGAAGTTTTTGGAGAGATTTCCGAACAGAGTTCTAAACGTGCACCCCGCGGATCTATCGATAGAGGAAAATGGGAAGAGAAAATATGTGGGAAGCAACGCGGTTAAGGACCAGATAGAAACCGGGGAGAAATTCACGAGATCCACCATCCACATAATGGACGAACGACCGGATCATGGGCCCATCCTATTCATATCCGGGGGACTGCCAGTGGAGGACCGAAGCCCAAAAGAACAGCAAGAGCTCATGAAGGAGAAATGCGATGGCCCAGCCTACAGGGGAACTCTGGAGATGTTATCGAAAGGGATGTTTTCCATTGGCCCCGACAAAAATGTTTACGTTAAACGTGCGGAGGGGTGGGAAAGAGGATCCCAAAAACAAAAGATTTGATTTAGAATTCAAGGAGGTATCAAGTTGGTAGTTGGAATTTTAGGAATAAGCTATGGGAGCAGGTTTGCATGCATGGCAGACTCCCTTTCTAGAAGCAACCATGAAGTTAAACTCTTCATAGCGGACAAACAGCGCAACCCGTACAACGTAAAAAAAGCCGAAGAAACGGGGGGCAAGCACCTCGTGATCCCAGATCTAGACGTGCAAAAAATAGTCAAATTCGCAGAAAAATACCGGAACGAAATAGAATTCGGAGTGTTGTGCCCCGAAGGTCCCGGGATCAACGGAGTCAGGGACGCCCTCGAGAAGAAAACCGGGATAAGGGTGATCTGCCCCACCGCAAAGTACTTCATAGAACGGAGTAAGGTCGAGCAACGGAAGCTCATAGAAAAGACGATACCCCGAGCTAACCCTGAGTTTAAGGTTTTCAACCCCCAATCCAAGGGTGACATCAAGAGAGAGCTCTTTCTCTGGTTGGACGAAATCGGGAATGAAGTGGCTGTGAAACCCGACGCCCCGGCCACCGGTAAGGGTGTGGGCGTCTGGGGGGACCACTTCAACTCGAGAGAGGAAATGTTCGAAACCTACTTCATGCCCAATTTCTCGAAGGGACCAGTCATAGTCGAGGAAAAGCTGGATGGGGAGGAGTTCTCACTTCAGTTCCTCTCCGATGGGGAACATCTCATCCCAACCCCTGCTGTTAGGGATTACAAAAGGGCCTTCGACTGGGACTCGGGATCAAACACGGGAGGGATGGGATCCTACAAGGATAGGGGGAATTTACTCCCTTTTATGAGAAAAAACGATTGGAAAGAAGCTCTGGAAATAGGGGAAAAAATCCATGAGGGGCTGAAGGGAGGAAAGAGAAATCCCGAAGTTCGGGGAATTTTGTACATGGCCTACATGATCACGAAAGATGGGGCAAAGGTCTTGGAAATAAACAGCAGGTGGGGGGACCCGGAGGTGATGAACATCCTGCCGATTTTGAAAAATGATTTTATCGATGTTTGTTTCAAGAGTTTAGACGGTAGTTTAAGAAAACTCGATTTTGAGGATAAAGCCACCGTTGTAACTTATGCCGTTCCCTTGGAGTATGGGGGGTATGCGAGTTACTCGGGCCCAAAAAAAGTGGACCTAACCGGTGGGGAAAAACTGAAGGAAAAGTACGGCGACAATTTGAGAATTTATCCTGGCTCCATGGAAGTGAGAGACGGAGAAAATTATGCCTTAGGGTCCAGGACGGTTGCTGTGGTGGGGATAGCTGACACGCTGGAAGAGGCCAGAGGGATTTCCATGGATGGGATCAGGAAACTCGATGGTCCCTTCAGGCCCAGGGAAGACATAGCCCTCCCGGAGTACATAGACCG
>CAZWMM010000023.1:0-7459 GCA_964634985.1 Hadarchaeota archaeon (SeqCode) | reverse complement strand
GAGATAGTGATGGTGACCGTGACGTTGATCCAGACGATTTCTGCATCTTCTCAGGAAACTACGGAAAGAGTTCCTGATGAGGTCATTTGAGTCAACTGTCCAAGTACATTGATACTTTGGAATGTAGAAGTCCTCGATGTCACATGATGGCTACGTAAGACTTTTTCCCCGCTCGAAAAGTGGTCTTCCGGTTTTTTGAAAATCTTTACATGTGATATGGGCCCTTTTGAGGTTTAATTTTGTTAGATTACCTAGGAATTGTAAAAAGTTGATAATGTTAAAAAGGTAGGTAAAAGCAACACCAAGAATCCTCTCAAATTCTATATTAGGGCTTCCCGAGAGTATTGTTGGGAATCTTGTGAGTTCTCTAAAGGTCATGCCATCAAGGATAAATGGTGAGGTAAAAGCACCCCCCTCTAAGTCATACACCCACCGTGCTTTCATGGTAGCGCTCCTCGCGCGCGGCGAGAGCAAGATCACCAACCCCCTGCTGAGCTTGGACACCGAGGCTACCATCGAAGCTGTACGAGCGCTGGGCGCGGAGATCGCCAGGGAAGGTGATGTCTGGCGAGTTCTAGGCACAGGGGGCGAGCTTAAACTTCGCACAGACCTGATCGACGCTCGTAATTCAGGCACCACCATTCGCTTGATGAGTGCGATAGCGGCGCTCTCGCCCAAACCCGTGCGCTTGACTGGCGACGAGTCGATTCGCGCCCGCCCGATGGGTCCGCTGATCGAGGCGTTGACGAAGCTGGGTGCAGAAACGCGTTGCGAGGGGCCGCGGGAGAGACCCCCGGTAGTCGTTGGTGGGGGGTTGCACGGGGGTGAAGTGGAGGTCACGGGTGCGATAAGTTCACAATTCATCTCGGCACTACTATTGGCTTCCCCTTACGCGAAAGAGGACGTCGAGATAACCGTAACTGAAAAGCTGAGCTCTAAACCTTACGTTGAGATCACGCTCGAGTTGCTCGATGCGGCCGGAGCTAAGATCAAACGCAGTCGCGACCTCATGAAATTCAGAATTCCGGGCGGGCAAGTATTCAAAGCGATAGATTTTGAGGTTCCTAGTGATTTCTCCTCAGCGGCATTCGTGCTCTCCGCAGCCGCGCTAGCTGGAGGAACCGTCCGGGTGAGCAACCTCGATATGCGAAGCCCCCAAGGAGATAAACGCATCGTGGATCTCCTCCGTGCGCTGGGGGCGGACGTGAAAGTGAAGGGCAAGGTGGTCGAAGTCTCCGGTGGCGGAGAACTTGAGGGTATCGAGATCGACTGCGGCGATAACCCGGATCTGGTGCCCGTGTTATCGGTGCTTGGTTCGCTGGCTGAGGGCCGAACGAGACTCACGAATATCTCCCACCTTCGATTCAAGGAGACCGACCGCTTGCGGGCTCTGGCGAGTGAACTTCGGAAGCTGGGGGCCGAGGTCAAGGAGCGGACGGATGAGCTCCATATCCGAGGGGCGAAGCGGCTTAAAGGCACCGACCTCACCTCCTACGGCGACCACCGGATGGCGATGGCTCTCGCGGTAGCTGGCTTGGTCGCGGAGGGAAAAACCGTTATAGATGGAGCGGAGAACATTAGCGTGTCATATCCAAATTTCGTGGAAGACATGAGAAAGCTAGGGGCGCGGGTTGAGGTGATTTGATGGCTGGAAACACCTTTGGCAAAAAATTCAAAGTCACAACTTCGGGCGAGTCCCACGGCACTGCAATCGGTGTAGTCGTGGATGGTGTCCCCGCTGGCATGCCGTTAAGCGAAGCGGACATCCAGCGCGAGCTAGATCGGCGGCGCCCAGGGCAGTCAATTTTAGCAAGCCCACGAAAGGAGCGAGACCGAGTCGAGATTCTCTCTGGAGTTTTTCAAGGTAAGACACTGGGAACACCAATCTCCATGATCGTTCGAAATGTGGATGTCGATTCGCGACCGTACGAAGCGATCAAGACAAAGCCGCGTCCGGGCCACGCTGACCTAGCTTACTGGCTCAAGTTCGGACATATCGACTACCGCGGGGGAGGGCGAGCAGCAGCACGAGAAACGGTGGGGCGAGTGGCAGCTGGAGCGATCGCGAAGAAGTTGCTTGCAGCCCACGGCATCGAAATTTTGGGCCACACCATCGAGGCTGCTGGTGTCACGATCGGGCGAGAAGTTTCGGACGATGACATTCGCAAAAATGTTGAGCGAAATCCCATGAGGTGTGCTGACCAAAAAGTGGCTGAGCAGATGAAGCGATCGGTGCTGCAGGCGAGCGCAGAGGGTGATAGCACGGGCGGCATGGTTGAGGTCAGGGCGCTCGGGGTGCCTCCCGGCTTAGGTGAACCTGTGTTTGATAAGATCGATGCGGAGCTGGCACACGCTTTGATGTCGGTGGGTTCGGTCAAGGCTGTTGAGATAGGGGCAGGGTGCGAGGTGGCGCGAATGAGAGGGTCAGAGGTAAATGATCCTATCCTGCTTCGAAGGGGGAAAATTGTGACTGAGACTAACCGTGCCGGCGGAATTTTGGGTGGCATATCAACGGGCATGCCTATCGTAGCGCGAATTGCTGTCAAACCCACACCTTCGATAGCCAAGCCTCAGCGTACCGTCGACCTGGCTAGAATGAAGGAGGCGGAACTCAAGCTGAAAGGGCGTTTCGACCCGAACATCTGCCCGCGCATCGTGCCCGTCGCTGAGACTATGGTCGCACTGGTGCTCACAGACCACATGTTGCGTGCAGGGAAGATCGATCCAAACCGTTTCAAAGTGAGTTCAGGGGCGTGAAGTCCTGATTGAGGGTCGCGGGGTCGCATCTGCGTGCGGTTCCGCCACTGTCGTCAACGCGATATCCACTGGCAAGGGGGCAGCTTTTGGGGTCGAGCTCAGAGTCCGAGCCACGTGCGAACTTACCCGCGAGCCCGGGAGGATAGTTGGACGAGTGATGGAGGAACCATCGGAGAGCGCGCGGCTGATCGAAATCTGCGTGCGGAAGGTCCTCGAGCGTTTTGGACTCGAGCGGACCTATGGCGCGCGTGTAGTAACGAGATCTAAGGTCCCAATCGCCGTAGGTTTGTCCAGCAGCTCGGCCGCAGCGAATGCAGTGGTTCTCGCCACCTTCGCCGCGCTCGACAAGCGGCCCAAGCCTAGAACCGTGTTGGACTTGGGCATAGACGCGGCATTTGAAGCCGGAGTCACCATCACGGGTGCTTTCGACGATGCTGCGGCCTCATTTTTTGGACGCGGGGTAGTGACCGACAACGCGAGGAGGCGGGTGTTAAGGCGGTTCGAGCTGGATCCCGAGCTGAAGGTTGTGATCTACTCACCCCCGACCAAGTTTTACACCTCGGAGGTAGACATGGCTAAAGTTAAGCCGCTTCGAGAGTTCATCGAAGTGGCGCACGACCAAGCTATGCGGGGGAATATTTTCGGTGCCCTAACGTTAAACGGCCTGCTTTACTCCAATGCGCTTGGTTACGACCCAATGATGGCTCTCGATGCTTTGGGCGCAGGTGCCTTGGCTGCAGGGTTAACGGGTACGGGACCTGCTATGGTAGCGATAGCAAAGCCTAAACACCTCAATAGGATAAAAAAAGCATGGCAAGGGAGGGATGGGAAAATCATCATCACGAGGCCAGCCGTTGAGGGCGCAAGGGTCGAGGGGAGTCGGTGAGCGAGAAAAAATTGCATGCGTTCAGGCAGGAGATAGACCGCATCGACGAGCAAATTTTAGCCTTGCTTGCGCAGCGATTAAAGCTAGCCGATGATCTCGTGGCGCTCAAACGAAAGCTTAAGCTCGAGATCAGGGATGAGGCTAGGGAGAGGGCTATCATCGCTCGTGCCCGAAAAAGGGCGAAGGATGAAGGGTTGGATCCTGCGTTCGTTGAAAGCATAATGAGTTTGGTGATCGCGCACATGGCGGGGGCCCAGCGCGAGCGCGTGGGTGGTGTGAGGGTTTGGGAGAGAATCCGGGAGGCGTTCAATGATTACCCAGCTCAGCTCAGCGTTGCTCGGGTGCTTTTCAAGTACGGGTTGCGTGTTCGAGAGGATGGGGAAGTAGCCTGCGGCGATATCAGGATTCCTTCGAGTCAAGCGGCGAGGGAGGCTGGGGTCGATCGGAGGGTTGTAGATGCTACGGTCAAGACTATTTTGAAGCACGAGGGACTGCGAGAGATATTCGAAAACCTCGAGCCAATCGTCTATCTAAAAGGTGCGGCGCAGCGGCTGGGCATGGGAGTGATCGAGATCCTCCCGAAGGATGCAACCAAGCCGGGGATCATAACTGAGGTAACCAAGGTGCTTTCGAAGTCAGGCATCAGCATCCGCCAAGCTGTTGCCGACGATCCCTACTTCGTGATCCAACCCAAGCTCACTATCATCACCGATGAGCCAGTCAAGGGTGAGATAATTGAATCCCTCCGAAAGCTTTCGAGCGTTCAGAGCATCATTGTTTACTAGGCTGGTGCGAGTTTTTCGTTGAAAGTACAATTTTGTACACCAAAGCTTTAAATAGTTCATTAACCAAAACTGATCTGGATTTCCGGTGAAAGTGAGCCCATCTGAAAGAGAATTCGTCGAGCTTTCCTCCAAGCTAGCGAGGCCGTGCATCGTGCCGGTGATAGCGGAGCTTCCAGAACAAAAGTTTGGGCCTGCCGAAGCCTATTCCACGCTTTCACGGAACCAACGCGCATCTTTTCTGCTTGAATCCGCAGAGAGCGGCGGTAAGACTGCTAGGTACAGCTTCATCGGAATAGATCCTTTCGTCACATTGAAGGTGAATGGCGGAGAAATTGAAGTTCAGGGGGACGGGGGGCTGAAAGAGATCGTTGAAAATAGCGCGAGGGGGACCAAGAAAGGTGAGGACCCGGTAGACATCGTCAAGAAAGCATTTTTGTTCGGAAAAATCTCGGTTCCTGAAGTAAAACAACCGAGGTTCATGTGTGGGCCTGTTGGTTATTTCTCATATGATATCGTTAGATCCATGGTTCAGATTGGTGAAAAGGCGATCGATGACCTTAGACACTCCGATGCGGAATTCATGCTTGGGAAAAACACCGTGGTTTTTGACCACGAAGTGAAAAAGAGCTTCGTCTGCTCGAATGCCCTCATTTTTGAAACCTCCGATCCAAAGGAGGTGTACGCGAGTTCGCTGAAGGAAATCGAAGCCAAAGCAAAGCAACTGGAAAAGGTGGGTCCCCTTCCCCGCTTACCCATGGATATCGAACCGAGCGTGGAAATAAGGTCGAGCATGAGCAAGCCCGGATTCATAAGTGCCGTTGAAAAGGCGAAGGAGCACATCGATTGTGGCGATGTGCTTCAAATCGTGCTCTCTAGGCGCATGGAAACAGACTTGAAACGCGACCCCTATTTTGCGTACCTCGCCCTTCGAAGAATAAATCCCTCGCCCTACATGTACTACCTCGACTTCGGCCCCCGGAAGATACTCGGTTCGAGTCCAGAAACACTAGTCAGGGTGGAGGAAGGAAAAGTCATGACTCGACCAATCGGCGGAACGAGACGCCGCGGAAGAGGTGCCGAGAAAGACATGGAGATCGAACGAAAATTACTCAGCGATCGGAAGGAAAGGGAAGAGCACATGATGCTCGTGCACTTGGGGAGGGAGGACATAAGCAAAGTCGCAAAAGTTGGCTCGGTGAAAGTCGAAGATTTCATGATGATCGAGAGGTATAGCCACGTCATGCACATCGTTTCGACGGTGAGCGGGTTACTACGTGAAGATAAAGACGAGTTCGATGCGTTAAAGGCAAACTTCCCGGCTGGGACTGTGGTTGGAGCACCTAGGTTGAGAGCGATGGAAATAATCGAGGAGTTGGAGCCGACGAGGCGGGGCATCTACGCGGGCGGGGTTGGATACTTCGACTACCGCCATAACATGGATTTTGCTATCACCATCCGGACGATCGTTGCAGAAGGTGGGAAGGCCTACGTCCAAGCCGGCGCCGGAATAGTATCGAGGTCTGTTCCAGAGTTGGAGTTTTATGAAACTGAAAACAAGAGCCGCGCGCTTCTGAAGGCAATTAGGATCGCCGAAGCGTCCAGTGGTGGGTAAGATTTGGAG
The DNA here is from genome assembly GCA_964634985.1 of Hadarchaeota archaeon (SeqCode). Taxonomy (GTDB): domain Archaea; phylum Hadarchaeota; class Hadarchaeia; order Hadarchaeales; family Hadarchaeaceae; genus CAZWMM01. The sequence continues at coordinate 1,410 of CAZWMM010000023.1, read as the reverse complement.
ACGATGAAACAAGCTATATCTAAGGCCATCGGGGGGGAGGACCTGACTGAGTCCGAGGCCGAGGATGTGATGCGGGCTATCATGTCAGGTGAGGCCGCACCTACCCAGATCGCATCGTTTCTGACTGCATTGCGGCTGAAAGGCGAAACCGTTGAAGAGATAACTTCATTTGCACGGGTCATGCGAGAGTTTGCTGCTCGAATAAACCCTAAGGTTGATGGCATCCTCGTCGATACATGCGGCACCGGAGGCGATAGGATTAAGACTTTCAACATCAGCACTGCGGTCGCTCTCGTTGCATCTGGTGCAGGCATTCCAATCGCGAAGCACGGCAATCGGTCGGTGACGAGCAAAGCGGGGAGTGCAGATGTTCTTGAGGCACTGGGAGTAAAAATAGATCTTGAACCACGGAAAGTCGAACGATGCGTCGAGGAGATAGGGTTCGGCTTTATGTTTGCTCCGGTCTTTCATGGCGCGATGAAGCACGCTACCCCCGTGCGGCGTGAAATCGGCATCCGCACCGTGTTCAATATCCTAGGGCCTCTCACAAATCCAGCGGATGCCCAAGCACAAGTTTTGGGCGTGTATGATCGCGATTTAACCGAAACGCTTGCAAACGTTCTTAACGGACTTGGTGTCAAACGTGCGATGGTCGTTCATGGGCTAGATGGGCTAGATGAGATTTCGAACGTGGGCAAGACTCAGATCTCCGAGCTGAAGAACGGCGAGGTTAAAACCTACATGGTGGAGCCCAAGGATTTTGGATTCGACCTAGCGAAGCCGGAAGAGATCTGTGGGCATGATAGGGAGGGGAACGCGATCCTCTTGATTAAACTCTTGAAGGGGGGCGATGGGCCACGAAGAGATGTAGTCCTGATGAATTCCGCCGCGGCGATGATCGTCGGTGGAAAGGCATCCGATTTCAAGGAAGGCGTGGAAATCGCAAAGAGAAGTATCGGCGATGGCAAGGCATATGGGAAGCTTCGGGCGTTGATCAAGGCTACGGGCGGGGACATGTCCAAACTCGAAGCTCTGGAGGCGAAGCTTTGACGCTTTTAGATGAGATAGTCACGGAAGTGCGTAGGCAAGTCGAGCGAAGAAGACAGAGGACTCCAGCCGACCGACTGCCAAGTCGACCAACCGAGCAGCGAAGTCTTGCGGGTGCTATAAGGGGATCTGAAGGGGTTCCAATCATAGCGGAGATAAAGCCGAAGTCGCCGTCGATAGGTGTGCTGAGTCAAGATCTCAATGTAGTCACTTTAGCCCAAGCATATGAAAGCGGGGGGGCTATTGGCATTTCCGTTTTGACCGAGCCAAGCTACTTCGGAGGGAACTTGGAGGATCTAGTCAAAGTCAGGGGAAGTGTTGGTCTACCCGTGCTCAGGAAGGATTTCATCATAGACGAATATC
>CAZWMM010000022.1:0-7750 GCA_964634985.1 Hadarchaeota archaeon (SeqCode) | reverse complement strand
ACCGCCGCGTCTTGTCCGATGATGGTTGCCGGTGGCACCTGAATCACCTTGAGGGGCAAGCTCCGTCCTTTAGGGCGGGGTAGTTGACTTCCGATTACCCTATCCTGTTCCCAGCACTACCGTGTTAATGAATTCTTCGATTTGGTCTCTTATGGATGGCCAAGGAGTGACTCTATCGTCCCAGCTATCTGACTGTATGATGAGGGTTGGTATCCCCAGATCTTCTTCTAACCTTTTCATCAGTACTTTGACGCATCCCCAAGTATTCTTGCATCCCATCGTGCCGAGGTATATGCCACAATCTATTTTGAGATCTTTGCCCACTGTAACCACATCGTCATACCACTGCCCTGGATAATCATAAGGTCCTCTTATTTGTTTAGTCATAGGCATATTTGACGATTGATCGGCCAAACTATCGAGCATGGTATCTACGGTCGATGTGTCTATCCTGTAATGATGTTGGTTAAATAGTGCTAGTGCTTCCATAACAAGTGAGACTCCGTTGTGCTCAAACCATCTCCAAAACTCTCCGCCACCGCCAAAGTGGCTGAGGTAACAGAAGCCAGCCCTCACTCTCTCCTCGGGTAGAACCCCTTCTCCTCTCTTGTACCTTTCCTTCGTGACATCGTACATAGTCTTCAATACCTCTGTTGCCTCGGGAGTTCCAGCCGCCATAAATCTTGTACCGAATAGAATGAGGTTAAATACTGCTGGAAGCGGGTTGGGGACGGCCTTTCTCAACTCATAGATTTCAGCGACGTACTCATCCTGTTTTTTAACTTCTTTACAGACCTCCCGAAGTCTGCCTTCATCCAATTTATTCCCGGTCTGCTCTTCCAAAAACGATACGAGCTTTCTGAATTCCGCTCGGTAGTACTCTGTCATGGGCCCACCCTCATCATAGTACGGCGGGGCATCGATGTTACAGAACGGAATATGCAGGTATTCAGATAAAAACTCAAAGTTTTTTGAGTTCGTATCGCATGATCCGGATGCGGCGTTGATCGCCATATCCGGTTTTTCTGTGAGGTTCCTCAACATGGTGCCGACTCCCCCCATTTGAGCGGTGCACATTGTTTCTGGCATGCCTATTTCCTTGCAGTAATCAATAGCTTCGTTAGCGCCTCCGGGAAGCATTGCCTGAAAGCTTGCTATAACTTCGGCCGACAACGGGACTACGTCCATCGCGTACAGTATTGCTGGGACGAAGTTGAAATTAACCCAAGCAATTTTATTCCCTTTTTTATTAGCGTTGAGGACATTTCGGAAGTAAAATCCAGTAGCCTTCATGAATGGCATTGCCACTTCTCTGATATGAGGTTCAGCGAAAAATGTCTTTATCGGGCCGGAAAACTCCGGGGCGATTTCTATTATTGTCTCGATTTCTACGTCAGTTGACAGGATGTTTTTCAAGAGTTCGTATAAATTGGCCATCATCAGATCAAGCTTAATGGGTTCCAATTTCTCATTCATTTTTTCATTCCCCCTATTCTCTCTAAGAATGCTTGTACCCTCGTCTTGATCCTCCCAATATCGGCTAAGGGTCCATAGTGTCTCTCGAGTTTTAGGGTAGGGATGCCCTCAGCTTCCAGATCTCTCTCGTAAAGCGTGTTGTCGGCTCCGTGCATGTCACAACCCCTTATGTGCTGTAAGATGACACCATCCGCCTTCGCATTCTTTGCGACATCCATCACAAAACTGCATCTTCTAGAGTATTCCCCATACATGCGGGGACAAGGAATGTGGTCGAAATACCTATTGACGATAGCACGTAAGGGATCCCCATTTTCCTCGACCAAGTCCCAGAAACATCTCGCTCCAAAACATAACGAGTCAGCGACGACCAAAGTACCGAGGTTCTCGATGAGTCTTACTAACTCAACATCGTCGTTCACACTCCCTACTATCATCAGCCTCGGCCTACCCGAAATACCCTCTCTCTTGTCAAGCTCCTCCAGCAAATGCTCTAACAAATTGTTGAATTCGTCCTTTGGCATCACAGTACTCGCTATGACGGTGCTCAAGGTCTCCGCGCCCGTGATTGGAACTTCATCCCTAGTCCTGAGTTCATATAGCCTCTGTAATAGTTCTCTAGTTTTGTTATACACTTTTGTAGCTTCCCTTAACCCATCTTCTGTTACTTTAACTCCGAAATGTTCCTCCATTTTTTTAACAAACCTGTAGGTCTCGTCCATAAGGAACTTCGAAGCATGCTCTCCGCGTGAATGAGGCACGCCGTAATATTCGAAGAAAGGAGGAAGACGAGCGTTCCCATCTTTCGCTGCTTTTCTCCAAGTATCAAAGAGACGACGCATGTGGTCGCACTCATAGGATATGACCACTCCATCGAGAAAATCGAACTTGCCGTCCGCCGCATTTTCGAGTATGCATCTAGCATAGCTGCAGTTAACCGGTCCAAAATACGTATCCGCCGTAACAGTCTTCGTGGCTCCTCTCCCCCCCACCCTATAAGGGAGAATACCAGCGGCATAAATGATCTCTTCTGGTATGTATACAGTCGTATATCCCATCACTTTCTTTCCATGCTCCTTCCAAATCTTTACGTAAGGGTTAAGCAGTTCAGTGGATGTTTCAATCAATTTTTTCAATGTCATAATTTCAAATTATCCCACAGTCATAAGAACTTTTCCGAAAAGTCTATTTAGATAGGTGAAGAATAAAAAAAGATGATTCATGCCCACGATAGATGATTTCACTCGCCCCAAGGAATGGCTTCCTGATGTAGCTTTCGCTTTTGGAGAGGTTATCAGGGAATTTGGGGAGAAAAAATACATCCCCGTCCGAAGGAAGATCGATGAGGATTGGAAGGAGCACAAGATCGTTGAACTCCTCCTTAAGGAAGTATTGGTTGACTTGGGAATCAACAAAGCTATTTGGCCGATGGAATATGGGGGCATGGATGTTCCTAGAGAAGTCCTTCCGTTCTTCACCGCGGTCATGGCCGAGGAGCTAGGGAGGATCGATTCTGGATTTGCCGTTGCGGTGTTAGTATCAATTTGGCCCATGCTTCCAATCGCCTTGGAGCCCCACCGGAACATGCGATTGATCGAAGAATTCGCACCCAAGTTTTGCGGGAATGAATTATACGTTGGCGCGAACGCTATGACCGAACCCCAAGGTGGCTCGGATATCGAAAACATAGATCGGATGCAGGGAAGAACAATCCAAACGATGGCTAAGTTGGAAGGCGATGAGTGGGTGATCAACGGTCACAAAATATGGCCAACGAACTCGGGCAGAGTAGGAGACCTCTATGGGGTGATATGCACGACCGATCCAAAAGCTGGAGAAGAGGGAATAGCTTACATTTACGTCCCGGCCGACACCGATGGGGTTACTGTTGGGGAACCCTACCAAAAAGCCGGTATGGCGGCGGATATGAACTCCGACATCTGGTTCGAGAACGTCAGGGTACCAAAGGAATATCGAGCTCATGGGCCAGGCCTAGATGCCAAATATTTCAGGGAGGTGATAACCTACGGCAACTTAGGTACTGCTGGCTTTTCAACAGGAGTGATAAAGGCCACGTATGAAATCATTAAGGATTACGCCACTGAAAGGGTAGTCGCCGGAAAGCCTTTGAAAGAGCATTCAATGAACGCTGTAAACCTCGCGGAAATCGCAACCGCAGCTGAGATATCAACGCATTCCCTATACATGGCTGCACGGATGATAGCTAGTCCTGAGATTTATGGAGATCCATGGTCCCCAAAGATCGTCGCAAAGACTAGGGCGGTTTCCATGTTCTGCAGCGATATGGCAGTTCACTGCACGAACAGAGCTATGGAACTGATGGGTTCTCACGGGTATTCACGAGAAGGTGACATTGAAAAGCATTGGAGAGACTCAAAAATGCTGACTCTTTGGATGGGCGGAAGACAGCTAGACATCTTGGAAATAGCTAGGTATTTCTACGATTGCGAGACTTTATAGAAAACGTATACTTTTTTTGGGGTAAGTGAATATTTTTACTCCTCAATTCCAGCTATTCTTTTTGCTAGGTTCTTTTTGTGTTCTAGGTTTACCAATCGTCTGATCATGATTTTTTGGGTTTGGGGCGATCCAGCTCCATGTAAAGACTCAACCAAATAACCCACAGATCCCGTACCCAGGGTCATGTTTTCTATCAGCCTGAGAATCCTCATCCTATGTTCTGTAGGAATTTTTGCAACGCCTCTAAAATATTTATCCATATATTTTCCGATTTTTGGATGTTTGAAATCTTTTTCCGAGGGTAGAGTTACAACCAAACCTCCGGCTATATCTTGAGCCAGTCTAGCCATTTCATAAGGGTTTCTCGTGACGTTGAGTTTGCATACGTTGGCGAGCATTAAATCGATTAGGTAGGCCCCCGAGTCCGTTTTTGTACCTTCGGTTGAAGCCGCTAAACCACAAGCCCAAAGAGTTTCATTTAGATGTATCATTTCGCTGATTTTGTCTCTTACATGCGATACCTCGGCCACACCATTGTATTCAGCCGCTAGGGCTGTAGCCCCAACGAGAACATCTCCACATCCGACTTTACAGCCACCATAACTATGTCTATGAAAACCTGCAAACCTTTCCACAAGCGTTCTTGTAAAATCGTGTTCCCCACACATAAAGATTCTTTCTTTTGGAACAAAAACGTCTTCGAAAACTATCAGAGCTTCTTGACCCCCAAACCTAACATTTCCAAGGTCTATTTCAACGTTTTTCTCGGTTTTTCTTAGATCGCATGATTGTCTGCCGTAGATGTAGGTTATTCCTTTGGCATCACTTGGAATAGCAAAAGAAACGGCGTAAGGTTTTTCTTTTTCATCGATGGCCTGGGTTGGCATAACAATTTTTTCATGGGAATTTATCCCTCCGGTTAGATGGGCTTTAGCACCCTTAACAACGATTCCATTCTCACGCTCCTCAACAATGTGGAGGTATAGGTCTGGGTCTGCTTGAGTGCCGGGTCTTAGACTTCTATCACCCTTAGGGTCTGTCATTGCAGCCGAAGCAACCAGGTCCTCCCTTTGCAAGTATTCAACGTAAGCTTTCAACTTTTCATGGTAATTTGTCCCATGTTTTCGGTCGATTTCATAGGTCACGCTATAAAGAGCGTTGATAGCATCCCAGCCAGGACATCTTTGAAAACATGTCCCCGTTAGTTGACCCAAAAGCCTAAGCAATTTAAGCTTCCTAACCAAATCTCCGGTGTTTTGATGAATGTGGGTAAACCTGTTGATTTTTTCGCCTGTAAGATGGGAGGTTTCTGTTGCAATGTTTTTGTATTCGGGTTTTTCCGTAACCTCATAAGTTTTTGCAACAGAATTTATTGAAGGCTTAATTATCGGATGGTCAACAAAATTTTCAATTTTTTCACCAAACATGTACAGGTTTATTTTTAACTTTCTCAAACTTTCAACATACTCTTCAGAACTCTTTAAAACCATTTTACAACCCCTTAAATTTGTAAAACTTTCACAATTATAAAACTGTTCAAATGGATAAAAGGTTGGTAATCTAGATGGAATTGACTAAATTGTTTACCCCGATCAACATAGGAAAAATGGAAGTCAAGAACCGAATCGTGATGCCAGCTCTTACCACAGGCTTCGCTTTTGGCGAAGTAAGTGATAAATTAAAAAACTATTTCATAGCGAGGGCGAAAGGCGGCGCGGGTCTAATCATCGTTGGAATAGCGGCGATCGAAAAGGGCACTGAATACGTGATTAGTGCAGGCGAGGATAAGTATATCTCAGGTTTACGAGACCTTGCAAGCGCGATTCATTCAAACGGGGCCAAGGCTGCTCTTCAGCTGTGGCACCCCGGAAGATACGAGTTCACCCAAATTACTGGCAGGCAATCCGTTTCGGCATCCGATGTAGCCCCGCCGATATTCACCCGCCAAAAGCCCAGACCACTCACGATCCAAGAGATCGAGAAGATAGAGGATGATTTCGCCCAAGGGGCTAGGAGGGCCAAAGAGGCTGGATTTGATGCCGTCGAGTTCATTTGCTCCGCAGGTTACCTCATCAGCCAGTTCTTGTCGCCCGTGACCAACAAGCGGGAGGACAGGTATGGAGGACCGCTCGAGAACCGAATGAGGTTCATCTTAGAGATAATCGAGAAGACCAAGCGTCTTGTGGGGGAAGATTACCCCCTCATGTGTAGAATCTCAGGTGATGAGCTGATCCCGGGGGGAAACACGTTAAAGGAGACGAAGGTAATAGCGCAGGCTTTGGCGAAAGCAGGAATACTCGCTATCAACGTGACCGCCGGCTGGCATGAATCGAGGGTTCCGATGATCACGATGGAGGTCCCAAGGGGAGGCTATGTCCACTTGGCCGAGGGCATCAAGGAGGCACTGCGGGGGACCGAAGTCCGAGTAATCGCGAGCAACCGGATCAACGACCCCCTGCTAGCAGAGCGGATACTGCGAGAAGGTAAGGCTGACATGGTTTCAATGGCTAGGGCGTTGGTCGCAGATCCAGAACTTCCAAACAAGGCTAGGGGAGGACGCCTCGATGACATCACAACTTGTGTCGCATGTTGTCAGGGGTGCTTCGACAACCTGTTTGCGGGCGCACCTCTCACCTGCATGGTAAATCCCCTAGTTGGGAAGGAGGGGGAGGTGGAGATCAAGCCTGCTGAACATCCGAAGCACATCCTTGTAGTGGGGGGCGGACCTGCGGGGATGAAAGCGGCCCAGATCGCGGCTTTGAGGGGACACCATGTCACTCTCTATGAGAAGAGCGATAGGCTAGGTGGCCAGTTGAACCTAGCATCTGTGTCCCCAGGCAGGGAAGAATTGGGTACGATTGTTAAGTACCTTTCAACGCAATTGGAAAAGCTAGGTGTGGAGGTTCAGCTGGGGAAGGAGGCGAATCCCGGCCTCTTGGAAAAATCAAAGCCCGATGTGGTCGTGGCGGCAACTGGGTCGGTACCTATCCTCTCGAAGTTTCCAGGTGTAGATTCGCCACACGTGGTCCAAGCTTGGGATGTGCTCGCCGGAAAAGGTACCCCAGGAGAGAACATCGTGGTGGTCGGCGGTGGAGGGGTTGGATGCTATACAGCCCATTATCTGGCTGCGAAGGGGAAGAAGGTGACTTTGCTTGAGATGCTGGAAAAAACTGCGAAGGATGTTGGAATTACTAGCCGATGGATCGTGAGGGAGAATTTACGTAAGAGCGGGGTCAAGACTTTCACATCCACGAGGGTCGAAAGGATCTCCCAGGATGGAGTCGTCGCCAAGCGGAATGGGGAAGAGTTGTTTTTCCCGGCTGATTCAATTGTCTTGGCGGTTGGGTCAGAGCCGAACAGGATTTTTGTTGATGCGATTAAGGGGAGGGGCCCTGAGCTGTATGAAATAGGCGATTGCGTGGAGCCGCGTAAGGCCTTGCAAGCGATCCATGAGGGGTGGGATGTAGGGCTGAAGATATGAATTTGATTGGAAGTCGTTTTTCGATTTTATTTTATCCAAAGCTCTAAAAACCTTAGATTCGAATAATTATCGATTATCACAGTAGTCCCGTAGGTGAACCAAAATTTTGGTGAATGCCTGTCGACAAACGGCCACAAGTATCCCTTCCGACAAGACCAGCACTGTTTGAACTCTCCTTTTTCCGTTGAGTGGCTTGATTTTTCACCGTTAGTTCAGGAGTTAGGCTTAGTCCACACTAAGCTGGCGGGTCACCCGCAATCGCGGCTGTTGGGAGCAAAATCAAACCGGCGGCCCCGGTCCGCTCGCGAGCCT
>CAZWMM010000021.1:0-7852 GCA_964634985.1 Hadarchaeota archaeon (SeqCode) | reverse complement strand
TCGCAGCGGCCCTCAACGAGATGGCGTCGAAGGCTAAAGTTGGAATTTTAGTAAGGGAGGCCAACATCCCAATCCTTCCAGCGGTCAAATCGACAAGCGAGATGTTGGGCATCGACCCACTTCAGATAACGAATGAGGGCAAGGCGATAATCGGGGTCAAGTCAGAGTACTGTGATCAAATTCTATCTGCGTTGAAAAAAACGAAATACGGCAAAGAGGCATGCGTGATCGGCGAAGTGGTTGCGGATTCGCCTGGGGATGTCATGTTAGAAACCTTGGTAGGCGGCCGGCGGTTGCTTGAGTCTCCCGTGGGGGACCCCGCCCCGAGAATTTGTTAGTGGAGAAGATCGCCCAAAGTTATCGAGAAAGTTTTAACCCTGAAAGGAGTTGTGTTATCGCTAGCTATGCCGAGAAAACCGACCTTGAAAAACAGGGGAAGACCAGAGTCGTCCAAGGAGGGGTTCCTCCGGGCTGAGAAATGGTTGCGGGAAAATTTGCTCGCACAAGCGCTGCTCGAGCGATCCCACCTCGACGAAAAGGAGTTCAAAACGATGCTCATGCATTACTGGAGCGAGAGAGTTACCTTCGAGGAGCTCGCGAGAAGGCTTCACGTCCAGAGGCCCGGAGCATGGAAACGCCTGCAAAAAGGACGAGATGCTGTGATGCGTTCTTTTTACACACTCGAGCTGGCGGTTTACGCCGGGGTTCTCGATGTTGAAACGGCTGAACTCATGGCCGACGATTTGCTCGATTATGTTTCTATAGCCCGCGGCGAGGGGGACATGGATGAGCTGCGTGATAGAATCGAAAGGCGAATGGTGCAGCTCGCAAAGAAAATTCCACGAGTTAATCGGGCTAAATTCTAAAAACCAGAATTTTCGATATTTCGCGATTGGCAACGAAAGCTATTTATGAACCCTGGGCGAGAAAAATCCGACAAAAAAATCAAAGGAGGCAGAAAACAATGACCGAAGCAGAGAAAGTTGAAAACGTTGTTTTTATTGGAACAAAGCCGGTAATGAACTACGTACTCGCAGTGATAACACAGTTCAATCGGGGCACAGGGGCAGTTACTCTAAAAGCGCGAGGTAAAGCGATAAGCAGAGCCGTCGATGTCACAGAGATCGTCAAGAATCGATTCCTACAGGGGTTATCTGCGCAAAACATTTCGATCGGGACCGAAGAGGTTCAAGGTGAAGGCGGCGCGGTCAACGTTTCGACCATCGAGATAGTGCTCGGAAAGGGCAAGTGAACTCCCGCGCCCTTTTCCATTTTAAGACCCCTCTCGCAAACTGATCTAAAGCGTGCTTCTAGAAGATACCCGCATCAAATGACGTATGCTGTCGATTTCCATGTACGGGTGTCGCGTGCACACATGAAGTCTCTTCCCGCAGGGGTCGAAGAAATTCAGACTCAAAGCTAACTCATAAGAACATCGCAGTAGTATTCGAGTAGGGTTATCATGAAACTCGATGAATTAGGAGACTTGCGGCGGACCCACCTATCCAATGACGTTATTCCAAAGCTCGCCGGCAAAGAAGTCGTGATGATGGGGAGGGTTGGCGATGTCCGCGACCTAGGCGGGATTAAATTTTTTATCCTCTCCGACATCTCCGGCTCCATCCAAGTCACAGCACCTAAGGCTAAAGTTGATAAAAAGATCCTCGCCAAGATAGATGGCCTGACCCAAGAGTCGGCAGTCGCTGTGAGGGGTAAAGTGATCGCTGCGAAGCAGGCTCCGCGGGGAGTCGAGATTTTCCCCTCCGAGATCAGGGTTTTAAACCTCGCTTCAGTTCCCCTACCGCTCGACCCGAGAGGGCGAGTGAAAGCCAACTTGGACACCCGCTTGGATGCCCGCGCCTTGGACCTCCGGCGCGAGGAGTCACTCGCGATCTTCAAAATTCGCCACCAGGCCCTACAGAGCGCGAGAGATCATCTGCTATCGGAGGGGTTCATCGAGGTCAACACTCCGAAGATCGTTGCAACCGCGACCGAGAGCGGTGCCGCGCTTTTTCCCATCTCCTACTTCGAGCGTGAAGCATTCCTTAGCCAGAGCCCCCAACTCTACAAAGAGGTGCTTACGGGCTGCTTTGAACGTGTCTTCGAGGTTGGACCGATCTTCCGCGCTGAGGAGCATGACACACCGCGACACCTGAATGAGGCAACTTCGATCGATATCGAGGTCGCGTACGCTGCGGCCGATGACGTGATGAAAATTTTAGAAAATTTAATCACCGACATCTTCTCGCATGTGAAGCTAAAATGTGCCGAGGAACTGAAGACTCTTGATCACAAACTAGAAGTGCCAAAAAAGCCCTTTCCACGCATAACCTACGACGAAGCCCTCCGCAAGCTGGAGCGAGCAGGGGTGAAGGTTCCGTGGGGGGAGGACCTGCCAACGCCAGCTGAGCGAAAGCTTGGCGAACTCATCGGTGGTGCTTACTTCGTAATTGACTGGCCGATGGTCCTTAAACCATTTTATACCATGCCACACGAACGTGATCCGAAGCTCGCGTATGCCTTCGACCTGATGCATAAAGAGATTGAGCTGGCCTCCGGTGGAACGCGCGTCCACCAAGAAAAGCTGCTCGTGAAACAGCTCAAGCAAAAGGGGTTGAACCCGCAAAGTTTCGAATCGCACCTTCAATCCTTTAAATACGGTTCTTTACCCCCACACGCCGGGTGGGGTCTGGGGCTGGATCGTCTGACAATGGCCCTTACCGGTGTTGACAATGTTCGAGAGTGCGTGCTGTTTCCGCGCGACAGAAAAAGGCTGACCCCCTAATCATTTTATTTATTCGCCCTACAGCAATCCCTTCAGCTTCCACAAAAGCTTCGGATGAGCCTTTATCAACACCTTCAGCATTTCGGTCAGGCTTATTTTATCGAACTTGACCTCGCTCAGGACCTTCGCGAGTCGATCGAGGTCATCGTCAGTCAAGCTCACGAGCACGTTCTTCGCCTTCAGATAGCGCTCGAGCCGCTTCCCCATCTGCTCCCGCCACCGCTTCTCGTACTCGCTCAGCTTTTTCTTTGATGTATCACCCTCGCCCACCGCCTTTGCTGCCACCTCGCCGGCGATGTTCCCGGCGCGCATCGAGGAATCTATGCCACCACCCGTCAGGGCGTTCACTTGCCTGGCAGCGTCACCGACAACGAGCAAACAGTCTTTCACCGTTTGCTTGATGGGCCCACCAACTGGCACGCCCCCAGCGTTTATCTCGATTATTTTTCCCTTTGAAAGGCCTGGCATACGCGCGACAAAATCTTGAAGATACTCGATCGGTCGTCGCTCGGCGCGGCTACCAAGGACGCCCAACCCAACGTTCGCCATGTCTTCCCCTTTCGGAAAGACCCAAGCATACCCGCAAGGTGTGATCTTGCTCCCAAAATAAAATTCCATCATCGAAGGCGACTCAAAATCTATCCCAACCATTTGGAACTGGATGCCGCTCTCGATGTCGTCAAGCTTCAGCGTGGTGTTCAGCCCAGCCCATCGGGCCACCCGGGATCCCACACCATCCGCTGCGATGACCACATCAGCCACTATCTCGAGCCTGCCGTTCATCCCTCTCGCCTTCACGCCCTTGGGTTTACCGCCCTCTAAAATCAGCCCATCTACAAACGTCCCCACCATCACGTCGGCGCCAGCCTTGGCCGCGCGGGCCGCCAGAAATTTGTCAAACACCTTTCTATTCAGGATGTAGCCGACCTTCCCCGTAACTTTCCGCTCCGATATTCGTATCTCGATGCCGGATGGTGAAACGATTTTTACAGCGTTGGTACGCCTGAGTGCCCACTGCGGGTCCGGCTTGATTTTAAGCTCATTCAAAATATCTTCCGCCAGGGCTTCGCCGCACTGAACGGGCACCCCCAGCTCCCTGCGCCGGTCCAGCATTAGGACGCTTGCTCCGCCGCGTGCTGCCGCGTAAGCTGCTGCGGAACCAGCAGGCCCCGCCCCGACCACCACGACATCATATTTTTCTTTCAACCTCTACCGCCCCAACAGGACAAATTTTCTCACAGATGCCGCAGTCCGTACACCTCTCGTTCGGCTGCACGGAGCCATTGGAAACCTCTACAGCATCGAAAGGGCAAACACCCGCACATGCCCCGCACCTCAAGCAAACGCTCCCATCGACCTTCATTTACCCGAACTCCATCAGCGTGCGTTGAGCTTTTGGTGGCATGGCCCGAGCGAGCTCCGCTGGCGCCTCAAGGCGGCCGTAACGCCCTCCTCCACCTGGAATCACCTTCAGCCCGCCGCTCCTAAATGCCTTGACCACCGTCGCAACCTGCGCCCCTGCAGCGCTCGTCAGCTCTTCGATCGGCGCGTCCACCAACACCTCGATTTCATTGCCGAAACGCGCAACGAGCTTTTCCCATAGCGATTGAACCTCCGGCGCGTGGGCATCGTTGTGACCGAGAGCCAACGCTACGACCTCGGCGAGCGGCGCGATTCTGAGATAGCTGGGTCGATGGGGCGGGTGTTTTGGCTCGGGATAATCTGCGAGCTCGTTGACGCGGTCCCGGACGCCCTTCTTTACCCACCCGCCGCACTTGTCGCAACGCCACCGCGACGCCTTCGCCTGCTCGAGCTCGAACTGTTTGTAACAGCGAGAACATGCCGAACGGTGGTATTTGCCCAAACGGGGGTCGAAGCCGACGTTAAGCGCTATGCGCCGCCCATCTTCTCGCTTGATCGCCTTGATGATCTCGGCATAAGTCGGTTCCGCCAGCTCGAAACGGTTGAACTCGCGGCCTAATTTATCGGGCCAGGGGGAATGCGCATCGCTGTTCGCTAGAAAAGTAACATTCTGAAGTTCCGCGATCCGGTCTGCCATGAAGGTATCCGCGCTCAGCCCAAGTTCCAAGAATTTCACGTCGTTCACGCGGTCGCCGTAGCAGGCCCGCATCGAGTCGAACTCTTTGTACATGCTCGTCCAAGGGGTGAACGCGTGGCTGGGGCCGATCAAACAATCATGCGCCAGTACTATGTCGACGATCTCCGGAGCATCCAACTCAACTCGCGCGCGCCCATCAGCATTTATGTCACTTGAATGTTTCGCTAGCTCCTCGCGCACACTTTCGGCGGTAGTGGAGGAGGGTAGAAAAATCAGGTGGTGAACGCGGTGTTTGTCTTCGACCTCGACTGTTAAGATGAAGCGAGTGCGATAGCGGGGGTGCTCGAAAGTGCCCTCCGCAACCTCTTCCAGCTCAGCCTCAATGCTCTTGAACCACCGCGGATGAAAAACATCGCCGGTGCCGACGAATGCCAAACCCTTAAGTTCAGCCTGCTGGGCGATGGTGTCGATTACCATGCGACTTGAAGTTGCGCCACTATATCTCGAATGGATGTGCAAGTCTGCTGGGTATGTTTGGAGTTCTGGCAAGTTGATACCATCCGATGTTTGTGACCATGACTTAAAACAACTCTGTGGCGCAGAGTTTTCTTGTTCCTTCCCCCTACCGCAGGGTCGGGCCCCAAAATTTCCCTATTTTCTTATCCTAACACTTGGGTTCACCAGCAAGACTGCGGGCATTGAGATAACAGACACAATTCTTGATGACACATGCAAGGTTATCGAGATAAAAACGAGTCAACCGATGGACTGGGTTAGCTACTAAAGCATAGGTTTTTAAGCTAGCTTTTTCTAAAAAATACAGCTTTTGGGGGCTGACGGCAGGGGTGAATCCCTCAATGAGGTGATGGGATGAAACCCAAAAGCCCAGCGGGAGAAACCCAAGAAAAAAAGTTAACGGACGAAGAATTCAACCATCGGATTGCCGAAACGCTTAATCGTTGGAAGTCCGAGGGAATGCCTGAAGGGATACCAGAACTCATCGCAGAGATTGATTTGTTACATAGGGAGTCGCCCAGAGTTGCCATGACGCTCGTTGAGGAGATGACAAACAGGATTAGGTACTTCTTCAATGCTATGGAAATATTGAAGTTATAGATCATCTTGCTCCTTTCACTTCTGGATTTTTGATTTTTCACGTCCAAGGTTCGTCCACTAACCAGATATCCAAGAGATTGCGCTGGGCCCAGCAATGGTTGCAATAGATCGGATTTTCAAAAACTTTTACAACCTGCATCACGCATATCGAGTTATCGCAATGCTCTAGTCCAAGGCAATGCCCTATCTCATGAAGTAGGATGGTTCTCTCACGGTCGATGCGCCCTAGTAAATATTTTCCGTGGAGGGCCACCCCAAATGATGGGGAGGCTAATCCGCCTTCTTCCTCCACTTCAAGCTCGCTGGCATAAAACACGTAAAGATGGGTGGTGGGGTTATCGTGGAATTGTGTTTCTATGGCAGCCAACTCTTGGGAACTAATCGATTCGGTTGAAACGCCGATTGCGACGAGATCGCCAGACGTGATTTCATCGTCACAAATTACCTCCACCACGACACCCAAATCGTTCTCAAAATAGGACTCGATGTAGCTTATCGCCTCGGGGGCCGGGTCGTAACCTGACATGTAATCTATCTCAAGGAAAAGGCGTGGGTATGCTGGAGCGTTTTCGATTTGCTGCGCTACGCTCGATGCATCAGAAAGGTTTGTGTTGTAAAGCACCTCCAAGAGATCGCTCAATCCGTCATTATCGGTATCTGTACTTCTTGGATCCGAACAGTAAGTGTTGTACTCGCACCAATCGTTCAAATTGTCCCCATCTGGATCTCTGGAAAACGGGTCAGATGTCACTTGATAGGCTATACCATTTACTGTTATGAGCCACCCATTTACTTCCAGACCATCGGGCAATCTGTCGTTGTCAGTATCGTTGTCGAGAACATCAGTCCCGTAAACATTCACCTCTAAGCCATCAGGGAGTCCATCGCCATCCGTATCCATAACCAATGGGTCGCTCCCATGGGTGTTCACTTCTGACCAATCGTTCAAATTATCGTTGTCCGTGTCCACGCTCAGTGGATCGGTTTTGTAAGTGATTGTCTCAGATTCGTCGTCGAGTCCGTCACCATCAGTATCTTTGGCCAGCGGATCTGTCCAATAGGTGTTTATCTCCAACTCATCGCTCAAACCATCTCCATCGGTATCGACGAGTAAGGGATTCGTTCTGTAAAAATTCACTTCTAACCCATCTCCTAGCCCATCGCCATCTGTATCTAGATTATTGATATCGGTCCCGAGCTGGAACTCGGTTATGTTCGCCAATCCATCTCCATCGAGGTCTACGAGAAAAAATATGGTCGAAATTGTGGTTACCGCGGTGATGGCTACCGCCGCAAAAACTGTTATTTTGCTGCTCATTTTCCCATGAGCCAAATCAACTTTTCAAAAGTTAAACACTATCCGATGTACCAAGCCTCTTCTTCCGCTCGCCGCTTCTCCCTGCGCTCCCGAAGATCGATCTCCTTCCGAATTCGCTCGAGCGTGCTTTCGGTTTCCTTGGCACGCCGCTCAAGGACGCTCATGCCGACTTTAAGGCCTAAGAAATCCACAAGCACTTCAAGCACCGCCTGCGCCGCGCGATGATCGACTACCATCCCGTGGGTCTCGCCTAGCAGACAAACCCCGGGCATCCCGCGTAACTTCCCCAAGCCAAGCAACAGACCGGCGGCTCCTATTATCGGCCCCCCGCCCCCCTCGACCGTGACGCCATGGGCTCGGAACTCCTCCAAGAGCTTTGGGTCCCCCACCCCCACAACTTTTGGCTTTACCTTCGAATACCTCCCAGTCGCATACCCGCCGATCGTGAAGAGTCGTTTCACACCGAACTGCTCCGCGAGATCTAGGATGCGCTCCGCTACTTCGTAATGCCCTTCTGGGGAAATCGGCTGCACATCCCCAACCAAAATTGTTATATCCTTTCCGTCGACGCGCG
>CAZWMM010000020.1:0-7893 GCA_964634985.1 Hadarchaeota archaeon (SeqCode) | reverse complement strand
AACATGCTGAAGTTTGGCTTCGCGGCTTGGGTCTTTGGTCTTTCCTCTTTCTCCTTGATAATCATAATAACAGGTGCCCAGCTCCGCGGAGAAACCCAACCAATCTGGACTTCTCTTTTAGTAGCAGCCCTGGCGGCACCCGTGGCGGTGGCAGCCATTCGGTCATCCAAGTTCGTCTTTGAGATAAACCGTCTCAAGAGGATTCAAATCGCCTTGATGAAGAAGCACATGTACGCCATGCTCCAGTACCTCGCTGAAATGGGAAGGGCAACGTGATCGTCGTTTAAAAATCCCTCGTATCCCAATCGCTGTTGGAATGGCTTTCCTTTACAGAGGATTTGCGAGAGGAATATTCAGGTAAATTAAAAGTAATAAACTGTAGTCAGTCGATAGGATCTCGTCGTCGGGTATTATCTCAAGCTTCTCACATTTTCGGGCTTAAAACTGGGGGGCGCAATGGGGTGGGTTATTCGTTAATCGCATCCTCTTCCTTTTTATCAAAGTCTCGAGCTACTCGAATACCAAAAGTTCCTCCTCGTAGCGCCTCTCCTCAAAAAGTTCTCCCCGGGGCAGGTGTTTCAATTTGCGCTTCGAGAGGTGATCGATGAACATGCGGTCGATTTCCCCCCGCGATTTCTCCCCCCTCAACCACTCCAGGGGTACGTTGATGCTCATGGGTCTAGCTGGAACGACATGTCTCGTAGTTTTGTGCGCAAAGACATTGCCCGCGAGTGCTACCTCGAGCACATCCTCCTTCTTGACCTTTGGTGTCATCAGGACAGCATCCGCTTCACCCCTGCGAACCTTTTTCTCAGCATCCCGCTCGGTCTCGTATCCAATTCTCAGCCCTTTTCCTGCTAACGCCTTTTCGATGCGTCCGACCCATACGTATGCTTCTCTCACCCCTCCGGCTTCGGCTTTTAGGATCTGGCACCCGTCCTTGGAGAGGATCGCTGCAACCGCCGCGCGAGTATCGAGGGCTTCTTTAGCTTCTGCCACCGAAGCTTCACTCGTTTTTAAGCCAAGGGGTCCGAGCAAATCCAAAATTTCTTCAACGTTTGCACCTCTAACCGTGCGATGCCAGCACCCCAAACTTATCTTCGGGCTCTTGTAGTCGACGAGACAAACGGGCAGATATTTGTAACCCAGCTTTCCGAATGCCGTAACGCGATGCATGCCATCGAGCACCACCAAAGTTTTTATATCGGCGATCACGGGGTGCCTTGCCATGCCGTCTTCTTTTATCGCTTTCGCTAGGGCTTCGAGCATCTCCGGGATGATCTCCTCGTGGATGTGGAGTTTGTCTAGTTCAACTAATGCGAGCTCCATTTGAATGCCAGCGGCTTCTAACTTGAATCCCATATTATCGCCAATAAGATACAAGTGGGGGGTTCAAAAAGTTAATGTAGGGCCTAAGCCGCGTTTTTGCGGTTCACTTCCCCCCATAGGTATACCCGTCACTGATATCTTCGTGCGCCGAATCTTGGATGCCACTTCTGAGTTCAATCCTTGATCCCGGCTTCGGTTATCTGGAACGTCGCTTTCTCCGGAGGCAACCCCGGGTGATCGACCAAGTGAGCCGTGCGGGTGTTCGCCTTGCTCTTACGCAGGTATATGCGTGCGGTCGCCGCGTGGCCCAGTACATGTCCGCCCACAGGTCTGGTTGGGTCGCCGAAGAAAATATCTGGTCTAGACTGCACGTGGTTTGTAACGAATACCGCAAGGTCCCGAAGCTCGGCCAGCCTGTGGAGCGCCGCTAGATGGCGGCCAAGTTTCTGCTGTCGCTCGGCTAGGGCCCCGCGCCCGCAGTACTCCGTCCTGAACAGCGAGGTGAGCGAATCGACCACGACGAGCTTCACATCGCCATCCTGCGCCATCTCCGTTGCCTTTTCCGCGAGCAACATCTGATGATCGGTTGTACAGGCGCGCGCAACGAGGATATTCTCAAGCACTGATTCAGGGTCGATGCCGGCAGCTTTCGCCATCTGCGCAATGCGCTCGGGCCTGAAGGTGTTCTCGGTATCTATGTAGATCGCTTTGCCACCCAGCCCTCCTTGCTCGGGCGGGAGCTGCACATTGACGCATAGCTGGTGCGATAGTTGCGATTTTCCGGTACCGAACTCACCGAACACTTCGGTGACGCTTTGAGTCTCTATCCCTCCTCCCATGATTTTGTCCAACGATGGGCTTCCAGTTGGGATGTACCCCAAGTGTTTCCTGCGCTCCATCACCTCACTCGCTTTCTCATATCCCATCTTCGCTGCTTCGCGGGCGGAGTTTATCACCTTCACGGCAACCCTCATCCCGATTTCAGCTGCTTCCATCAACTCTCCCGTCGTGGAAACAGCTAGGCTCTCAACCGAATCGTAGCCAGCCGAACGGAGCTTCTCCGCGATGGCCGACCCGACGCCTTCGATCTCTTCAAGCTCAACCATTTTCACCACCTCTATTCGGCCATCTTTTGCCCGCTTTTAAGCCAATTTGGGGGAGAGAGGTCACCGAAAGTAATTTATAAACCACTGTTAACACGCCCAAATCGCGCGCGAAACAACGTTTTGGCCAAGCTATTGGCGAGGACCACCGAAAGTAATAAACCCCAATTTCCCCCAGCTAAAGCGGAAACCTTACTGGGGGGCTATGAATGCGGCGCATCTCCGAGCTTGATGAACGCTATGTTGCCCACACGTACAAACGCCAGCCGGTTGCGCTCGTCGAGGGGCGCGGGATGTTTCTCCGAGATAGCAGGGGGAAGCGCTACCTGGATTTCGTTGGGGGCATAGCAGTCTGCTCGCTCGGGCACTGTCACCCGGCGCTCTCCAAAGCCATTTCCGATCAAGCGAAAAAGCTCATGCATGTTTCAAACCTCTATTTTATCAAACAACAGGCCGAGCTAGCTGAGCTACTGGCGAAAGTCGTCCCGAAATCCATCAAAAAGTTTTTCTTTTGCAACTCGGGCGCCGAGGCCGTCGAGGGGGCCTTCAAACTCGCTGTCAGGCACGCGAGGCGCCAGCGCATCGTCGCTATGCATGGGTCCTTCCACGGGCGAACCGCTGCTTCGGCAGGTGCAACTTGGAAGGCCTCCTACCGAGAGCCTTTCGAGGTCCTCATCCCGAAGATTTTCGACTTCGTGCCCTTCGACGATCTCGCTGCTGCCGAGCGAGCGATCGGGGATCAGACCGCTGCGGTGATAGTTGAACCCGTCCAAGGAGAGGGCGGCGTGAACGTACCTTCAAACGACTACCTGCTGGGATTACGTAAGCTCTGCGATGAACACGGGGCACTTCTGATCTTCGATGAGATTCAAACCGGTATGGGACGCACGGGTAGGTGGTTCGCTTGCGAGCACTGGGGGGTTAAACCAGACGAGCTCACCATGGCAAAAGCGTTGGGCGGCGGCTTCCCGATAGGGTGCTTGGGTGGTAAAGCTGAGGTGATGGATTCGTTCTCGCCAGGCGACCACGCTTCGACATTCGGTGGAAATCCTCTAGCGTGTGCAGCTGCGAAGGCGGTGATAAAAACCATGATGAAGCTGAAGTTGCCCCAGCGAGCCGAGAAGATTGGGGGTTATTTCAAAAGGCGTTTGAGTGAACTCGCTGATAAACACACATGCGTGCGCGAAGTGCGTGGGCTGGGGCTGATGCTGGGGATGGAGCTTTCTGCAAAACAAATTGCAGATGCCGCGGTGGATGAGGCAAGAGGGCGAGGTTTCCTGATAAACTGTGCTGCCGACAGAGTTTTGAGGTTCGTGCCACCATTGATAGTCGAGCGAAAACACATCGATAGCTTGGTCGAAGCTCTTGACGAAATATTGAAAGAGGTTGAGAAGTGATGGTCAAGCACCTGCTCTCCATGCGGGATCTCAGTAAAAAGGAAATTGATTCTATTCTGGAGAGGGCAAGTGAATTCAAGAGACAAAGGGCGAAGGGGATACTCTCAGATGAGCTAAAAGGTAAAACCATTGCTCTGATGTTCGAGAAACCATCGACGCGCACGAGGATATCTTTCGAAACAGGGATTCATGAGCTCGGGGGGAACTCTCTATTTCTCGGCGCCCAGGAGTTGCAACTCAGCAGGGGGGAAACGATAGCAGATACGGCAAAGACTCTGAGCAGGTATGTACATGGCATGGTTGCCCGAGTCACATCTCACGATCATCTCATCGAGTTGTCAAAACACAGCGCTGTTCCAGTGATAAATGCATTGAGCCCGCTAGAACATCCTTGTCAAACGCTCGCTGATTTAATGACGATACGCGAGTACAAGGGCAAACTCAAGGGGATCAAAGTAGCTTGGGTCGGCGACGGAAACAACGTGTGCAACTCGCTTTTGCTCGGTTGCTCGCTCGTCGGTATGGACATTGCATCCGCATGTCCGAAGGGTTACGAACCAAACGCGGGGGTGGTAAGGCAAACGCAAAAAAATGCCGCTGAGGTAGGGTCAAAAGTCGAAATTCTCCGCGAGCCCATTAAAGCCGTTAGGGATGCAGATGCCGTTTATACAGATGTTTTTGTGTCTATGGGCATGGAAAAGGAAAGAGAAAAAAGACTGAAAGATTTTCGCGGGTACCAAGTTAACTCCAAGCTCTTGAAACATGCGAAGGATGACGTGATCTTCTTACATTGTTTACCCGCCCACCGGGGAGAAGAAGTCACGAGTGAAGTGATAGACGGCCCAAGATCGGTGGTGTGGGAGCAAGCCGAAAATCGGATGCATGCTCAAAAGGCATTGCTTGTCTCGCTCATCGCTGGAAAAAGTAGGCGCTGATTTATGCAATTAGGACCTTTGCCACGCTTTGCAGAGGCTCATGTTCGAAGGGCGCTTGAGCTAATAGCTGAGCACGAAAAGATCGGCCGCAAGCAACTCGCAGAGGAGCTAGGTGTGGGTGAGGGAAGTGTACGTACAATTTTGAACCAGTTGAAAAAACAGGGTTTTATAACCTCCTCACGAGGGGGGCACTCGCTTACAACCAAGGGCAGGCGAGTACTAGGGAAACCTCTAAAGTTCACCCAAGTAGATGTCGGCGATTTAGTCGTAGGTAGGATCAACGTTGCGACTCTCGTCAGAAGAGCTGCAAATAAGGTCAGAAAAGGAATTGAACAACGAGATGAGGCGATTAAGGCTGGAGCTGATGGGGCTACTGTGCTTGTCTTCAGGGAAAGGAAATTTCAGTTTCCTGATAAATTTAAAGTAGAGGATTCGGTTAATGAATATCTTTTAAATATTTTCAAACCATCTGAGAACGATGTCTTGGTGATTGGTTCAGGTCCAGACCTCTTCACAGCAGAAAAGGGAGCCAAAGCTGCTGCTGATTCGCTTAAAAATATCGGAAAAAGAGGTTGAAAAGAAGGAGAATTAATGAAATCGAAGGTTACTCTCGCGGGACTAACTGTCATTATCATACTACTTGCTTTGATCGCTTCTTCAACAATAGCTATTACTCCACAGGAGCTAGAGATGCCGAGTTTAATCGCTTTTATGGTATTCTTTTTTACCGGTTTGCTTTTTGTCGTGCGAGCTGCTTTGCGCAATCCCGAGATAAAAAGACTCCTCATTTTATTTGGCGTCACCGGGTCGACGGGGATCTCATTTTTCAATTTTGTCCTTTTCCTATTGGCATATGTCTCTCCCACAAAGTCTTACGTAGTTCCAGTGAACACATACGGGGAAGCGGGATTGGAACTGATTTTATTATTGATTACAGTTTCACTGATTGGATGCTCCTCCATATGGGTGGTTAAACACATTTACAAAGACGGAAAAATATGAAAAGCTTGTAAAGGGCAGAGCTAGATTATTAGCAGCGGAGCATAATTTTTCCTGCTTTGTTAATTTAATTCTTCGCATGTAGAATATCACGGTAGCAATGATAATCGCACCCGTAAGCAACGCCATTACGACTATCCAAGGCAGCCCCGGTGGTGTTGGAAACTCCAGTTCCTCGGGAGAAGGGGGAGATTCAGTAGAACATGTTACATGGAAGACCTCATCCACAGAATCGAGAACCGTGCCATCCTCCCGAATTATCTCCACCTCCGCATAATACATCCCCTCCGATAACTCCCGTGATGGATTTAAAATCACATTGAACTCGTGTTCAAAGCCTGGGATAATTGAGTTACGGGATAAGGGGGATTCCTCCTCAGCTAGGATGTCCCTGTTTTCGTCTCTTACAGTAATGTGTGCCTGAGCTTTATAGTGGTAATTTCCCGTATTCGCGAAGATGATGGTCAGATCAATCGACTCGTTTCTCACCACATTTATTTGCTTGATCCTCCCTTCCCTAACCAACTCGGTGCCCGAAAGAGTTAGCAGGAGGGGGACGTTTACTGTTTGGATTACTCCAATGTCTCCACTGTTTTCGGACAGACCTTGAATTCTGACAAGAGCATATCTTCCCCCCTGACACATACTTGGAACGTTAGCACCGACGGTAATTTCACGTGAAGATCCGGGTTCTAGGTAAAACTCTTTAGGTTCAACTGTAATAAATTCCCTAGCAGAATAAGGGCTATTATCGCTCTCGGAGTCCAGTTCTTTGACTCCACCGTCTGAGGATTGACCGAAACCCATCACATCAACTTGGATGCGCATTGGATTGTCACCTGGTTCCGTGCTCACATTTACTGTCCAGTAAGCGTTTTCTCCTGGAAAAATCTCGCCTACAATGACGGCTCTCTCTACCCTTAGTCCTGGATTGGCAAGAACAGAAGGAGTAATCAAGTTGAAACACACTATCTTTAAAATCAGGATAATTCCTATTTTTATCTTTGATTCCCCAACACGCATCTTTTCCTCAACTCTTCGACACATTTTTCCTCCAGCCATGATCTAAAAAATAAGGGGGGAGAATCTTCCGCGTTTTTCTCCTCTCATTTTAGAACCGTGGCGTGGCCGTGAACTCTAGGACGATTTCATACTCTCCAGCCGTGTCGCGGTATTCGACGTACTGAATAAGTTGGAACCAAATGTTTCGAGGCCCTTCTCCACTGGCCAGCTCGACTGGGTTCTCTAGTGTCTCGGGAGCGCTCAGGTCCCCGCCGTAAATCTCCATAGGACTAGCCAGCTTCTTCCCGTCTCCGTCGGTCATGTAACCTCTATTCACTCCTTTAGGGTCGCTCACACACAGGTCCCAGGGAGCATTGCTGTTGACCTCGACCCAGTTATCCACGTAGTTGGTCGTGCCCTTGATCAAGTCAATGCTCAAGGACGGGGGCACTGAAACCTCGATGAAAGGCTCTGGAACCACTCCCGTCACCACTGTTTGTTCCACAGTAGGCGGTCCTTGCAGCACGGTCACACAGCGCTTGTCGCTTCTCACACAGTTTTGGTTCTCTGCATGCACAGAATAAGTTCCAGGATTTTCTATGCTGATTTCCGCGATTCCATCTGAATTCGTGTAGCCCTTGAGAGTGCCGTCAGCATACACAGCAGCGCCATTGACGGGATACCAATTGCCGTCTTCATCGCTGAAGTATTCTATCGTGACCATGAAATCCTCGTACTGCATAACTTCCGTTTTGCTAACCGATATCCTCATCGGGTGCGCATCCCATTTGCTCCAATACCACAGAACCTCTGTGTGCGGCTGGTCTGGCGGAATCGTGATGTTTAATTCGAAGCCCCCAGCCCCCACCATTGGCATACACCAATCATTCCCGCTAATTACTCTGTACATCCATCCGTATGCTCCGGAGGCTGCCTCGCCTGCCACAGAAGTCAAGAAAAGTGCCCCATATGCTTGCCCCCATTGGTCCGTCACAGAGTACGTGAACTCTCCGCTCTTAGACGCTGCGTCGAGAGCGCCGAGTGCAGTCGGTTTATTGGTATGGTATATTTCCCCGCTGTCCGCGATGATCGTCGAAGTGCCGACCGTTACATTGCCTCTCCATATCG
>CAZWMM010000019.1:0-7918 GCA_964634985.1 Hadarchaeota archaeon (SeqCode) | reverse complement strand
CCGAGCAGTAAGCTGATTCCAGGCGTGAGGGAAGTCCTACAGCAGCTTCACCGTGCGAGAGTCCCGATAGCAGTCATCACGAGTTGCATAGCTCCCGCGACCCAGATCGGGGAGGAGCTAGAGGGCTTCGGGCTCGGTGAATTCGTGGGTGCGATAGCCACCGGAGATGATGTTTCGAGGGACTTGGAAGAGGGACACCACTTCTCCAAGGTTGGGATCTTCAGGCTCGCGGCTGAGAGGCTAGGGGTTGACCCAAGGGAATGCGTCGTCGTAGGTGATTACTGGAACGATATCCGAGATGGTAAGAAGCTCGGAGCGAAGACGGTCGCGGTACTAACAGGGCTGATGAAACGAGAACTTCTAGAGAAGTTTGAGCCAGATGTCGTAATCGAGAGTGTGCGAGAGTTGCCGAAAGTTGTTAAGTTTGGGGGCCAGAGTTAGCCTCGGTGAAGAAATGCCACGCGCATTCGTAGCTATCGATATCGATGAAGCGGTCAGACAAAAGCTGGTGGTAGCTCAGGAGCAGCTTGCGGCGACTGGAGCGCAGCTCAAGCTAGTTGAGCCCCCCAATATCCACGTGACGATGAAGTTCTTGGGGGAAGTGTCAGAGGATAAGATTGAAGCGATTGTAGATGCTATGCGCAAGGCTACCGCAGGAGAGGTGTCGTTTGATATCGATGTGCGGGGGGTGGGTGTATTTCCAAATTTGCGATACATCCGTGTCATCTGGGCTGGTGTCGCCGGTGGACGTGATGAAGTAATAGGCATCCAGCAAAAGATTGATCAGGAGCTGCAACCGCTCGGATTTCGTCGGGAGCGGGATTTTGTGCCCCACCTGACGATTGCTCGGGTCAAGACAGCTAAACAAAAGGAACGGCTAGCGACGTTCATCAAAGAAATGACCGACGCAGAGTTTGGGGTGACGCGTGCTCAGGCGGTAGAGCTGAAGCAGAGCACGTTGACCTCAAAGGGGCCAATCTACAGCACGCTTGCACGGATCGAGCTAGGCTTATAAACTGGCCGCCGAGTTTTTGGTTCATGACTATTTATTTTGCCAAATTTCTCTAAGGAGAGATATGTTTTATGATGGAGACTAAGCAACCTACCGAAAGTGGGAAAAGGAGGTTGAAAGCTAAAGGGGATAAAGGTTGGAGATTGAAAAGGAGAAAGTTCACCCCCCTTGGGTTCAAAAAGGCCATGGCGGTTTTTGGACTAGTATTCAGCATTTTTGCAGTAGTACTGGTCTTTTTACCATGGGAAAAACCTTGGACTTCGTCCCCCGGTATCCCGGAGCCGATTTCGGGATGGGAATTAGCCACCGAACAGGGTTGGATTTCTCCCTACATCTCCCTAGCCGGGGTTGTCCTCGTGGTGGTTGGGGCAATCGGGGAACTGGCATCCCACACATCGCGAGCAGTAGATCCTTTTAACTTGCTGATGGTTGTGGGCGGGGCTCTAATCTTGATCGGTGGGATTTGGGGCTATTTCAGTGTCCCTCCCCAGGCCAACATTCTTCCTGGTACGGGCCTCAACGCTATCATGATGGTTGGGGGTCTTTTGCTGATACTCAGTGGCATGGCGCTTATAGGGGGATTCAAACCAGAGCGGATGGGACTGAAAACCAGCGAAGAAACTTGAGCCCTAAGCCGAGATGTTCAAGACATTAATAGTGGTAGTAGAGATTACAGAGAAAAATCCTGTCCAATTCTTGCCTGAAAATTGTATGAAAGATTTGAACGCTAGCAGTCATCTATCCTGCCGCACCACAAAAAAGCACTGATTAGAACCAAGTCATACGGCGCCTCAGCCAAGTAACAACAGTTTTTTAAGTAAATATTTTATTATATTTACACATGAAAACCAAGCAAATGAGGGCGGTTTACCTTAGGGCGCTTGGGAGAAAATATGCAGAAATAGCGCGGGGGCTGGGATGGAAAAAACCTCAGACGTTCACAGCCGCCGAACGGCAAGTGGCCAAGAGTATGGTAGAAGCGCTAAACTTTGCGGACGAACTCAGGCAAACAAACCCGGCCTACTTCCAGAAGCTCATCAACCTCGCTAGGAGAGAAATAGACTACGATGAGTACGTGAAGAGAAAAACAGAATTTTCACAAAAAAGACTTGCGCTCAAACTAAGCTCGAGGGCCCCCCGCAGAAAGCCAAGAAGTGATGAAGAAAGGGATTTTCTATCCGAGGTTGGGCGACAGAGATGGGCAGCCGCATTAAAGCGCGGTGAAGTGAGGAAAACAGACTCAAAAACGTATGAGGTGCAAATTTGAGCACTACTGAGGAAATTGCACGGTTAAAAAAAGGACTTAAAGCGGCCGGAGATGTTCCGGATCCGTTAAAGAAAAACATGTTGGTTCTGGGCATCATCACCGAGGGACTGAAGAGATATCACCTTCGCCCGATCCTCGTCGGTGGCCGCGCGGTTGAATTCTACACGCTGGGGGAATATCGTACCTTCGATAACGATTTAGTTTGCGCGGGGGTGGGAGAACTAGAGAGTCTGCTCGAGGAACTCGGGTTTAAGCGAATCGGCCGTCACTGGTATTTTGAGCCAACCGACACGGCGATAGAAATCCCGGCATCTCACCTTTCTGGAGACGAAAAGCTTGTGAAAAGAATAAAAATAGGCAAGTACATGGTCTTCATCATCGGGATCGAGGACTTGATCATAGACCGGCTGAACGCATGTGTACACTGGCGATCAGAGCTGGACTGCGATCAAGCCGCGGCGTTGATCACGACCCACTTCAACGAAATAAATTGGAAGTATGTGCGTAGTCGAGCGAGAAGATCGGATGTTAAAGAAAAATTGGGAGAATTGGTCAAAAAAATTGAACGGGCTTGAAACAGTTCTGGACCTATGGAAACCCGCATTTGAAAGCGCCAAGCTGGGATGCTTCGTGCAGGCACGCGGTTCGAATCCCGCCTGCTGCACCATCCAGATCATGCGAAAGGAGCAAGACACATCATCAAAATTTAATGCTGGTTTTTTGATGGTGCGGTAGATATTCTCCTTTGCTTTCTTCCTTCCATAGCGAAGTTGGCGATCAACGATACCAAGGCAAGCAGCGCGTTAAATATTCGGAGATAAACTCGCGAGCTCCCACATCCCTACAGAGCTTGATGATCTCCTTCCCATCGTAAATCCGATGACCCTTCGCGATGGTTTCACCTACGTGCTTGCCTAGAGTTGCATGCTCTTCTAACGCCCGCTCGAGCACCTCCCTCGCTTTTGGCCGCTCGCGCTCGATTTCGAACACAAGCTTCCCAGCAGCATCGGCGAACGGACCGGTGAATTTACGCTTCGATTTCAAGTGGGTTCGGATGAAATCCCCCACTTCGATCGAAACCGGGGGCCCAACGTGAGTGCGAACTCTTGGGAGTTTCGCCGTAGCCAGCTCGAGCAGGATGAGGGATTGGGAGTTCGACCACACGTCACTCCGCATCACCTCGAATCCCTCTCGGACCAGCCGCGTCATCAGCGCTTGCTCGGCCTTCCGGAGCTGGGGGTAGAGCACATCGGGCACGACATCGGGAGGGGAAAATGCAACGCAGAAAAGCACAGTTCCCCTCCGTTCCAATGTCACCCGGATCTGCTGCGTGCTAAGCCTCCGCACGGGCTTGGGGAAGAAGAACAGCATGTGGGCTCCACGCGTGAAATCTTGGCAGGCGCGGACGAAAGTTGTGAAGTTCTGCATCGAGACCGCGGCGGCCACGTTTCGGCTGGCGTCGACTGGGTCAATTACTATGAGCGGCTGCCTCTCGAATAACCTCTTTGCCTCGGAGGGATCTGGGTAGCTGTGCTCGGGATCGATGATCGCGCCTGGCTTCCAACCGCTAGCCCTCTCGACTAACTTTTTAAATGAGCCGTGATGTAGCACAAGAAGCTCGCAAAGATATCCTGAAAAACCCTGCACCTTCAGCTCGGAGCCATAGCAGCCGACGCCTAGCATGAATTGCTTCGTGAGCAAAATCTCGTCCACGAGTTCTGGAGTCAAGCGCTCCTTCACGTAGCGCTGATGGTGGGGAGAACGATCGACCGCGCTGCGGATCTCACTCGGCTTAGCGACATCGTAGCAGGGAACGAGGTCTACATCGAAGCTCTTGAACTCCATAGTCACGTAAGGGTGCTCTGCGAACCGCTCCTTGCCCAGAGTTCCGGCAACCTCTCTCGCAACCGCTAGCCCTTGGCGCTTGAGTTCCTCACGCGAAAGTCCCTCGGGAAAGAGGATGAAGATATCGATATCGCGCTCGGTGCGTAGCCAAGTATTGCGTGCGGCAGAACCGACCAGCATGGCTTTTGCGTCCACGCCTAGCTTCGCACATGCAGCATTCGTTCGTTGGATGAGCTCGGCCGCCACTCGCTTGAGGCGCTCCCGGTCGGCAGAAGTAGGCTTGACCTGTTTTAGGACTCTGTTCAGAATTTTTTCCATTCAACCCACAAGCACTCATTTGCAGGGAGCGTTAAAGGGTTAGCGATTTATGTCCCTAGAACAGCGGGACAGAGAATAGGCTTGATAATAATAATCCAAGTTAAAAAAGATCCATGAACAAGGAAAAAATTAGTACCTTCTTTTGTAGCCGCTCCTGTATCCCCTAGATCTGTATTCACCCTGCCTCGGCCTGAACCCTCTGCGCTCCTGCTCGTGTTCTGCGGCACTAACATTAACCTCTGAATTAACCACTGGCATCTCTTTATCAGATTTTGTCATCTTGCCATATTTTCCCACATTAAGACGCATGTGCCTCTGTACAAGTGATATGTACCCATTTTCTAAAGAAAGGACATCGCCCTCCTGAACTGACCCAATCTGATCCTGCCACAAGGAAAGAATGACCGTTCCAGTTTCATCGCCTACCGTGGCTTCTGCTACTTTCTTTGATTCTCCCCCAAACCTGTTGGGAATCTCCTTTGGCTCCCCGATACTCACAACTTTTACCAACACATTTACCCTCTTTGATTGAGGGGTTAACTCGTTTACTTTCTTTGTCTCTGCGGGAGCAATTTCCATTGTGCTTTCCACAATTATTCCTTCTTTTCCATAGGTGGGGGTATATAAATAGTAATGGCTTTTAGTGAACACTCTCATCAAGAGAAGTAACTTGGGCAGGAAAGTTGGGCAACTAGGCGTCCGGCCGGACCTCAGTCGTTGCACCACATTCGCCACAGACGAGCACGACCTTTGGGTTCGCAAAGACTAGGAGATGAAGCTCACCGTGGCACATCGGACACCAATCCGCCAATTTTTGTACAAATTAAAGTTCGCCGTGCATTTCCTAAAGTTTCCAATAATTCGCGAGTACCCGTTTGATTTCATCGATCACTCCGGAGTGATGAGCCTCAGTGGGTGGTTGGAATTTTTCGCCTACCATTGCTTTCACAACGTTGAGCACCCCTCCCGCCAAGGCATCCAGCGCATAACCGCCCTCGAGCACGAATACAGCCCGTCCTTTGCAGAGTTTCCTCGCCTGCTCGACTACGAAGCGCGCCATCCAGCCATAGGCGAGTGTTGAGAGCTTCAACTGAGTAAGTGGGTCATGAGCATGGGCATCGAACCCAGCGGATACCGCGATGAGTTCGGGCTTGAACTGTTTGGTGAGCGGGACGAAAAGATCCAGCATCGCGCTCGAATACTCTGCATCGCCACTTCCCGGGGGCATGGGGACGTTGATCGTGTATCCCTCCCCCTCACCCAAGCCCACTTCGTCGACGAATCCCGTTCCAGGGTAAAGCGTAATGGGGTCCTGGTGCAGTGACATGTAAAGCACGCTGGGATCTTCGTAAAAAATATCCTGCGTCCCGTTACCGTGATGAGCGTCGAAATCTAGGACGAATATTCGTCTGAGTTTGAAATCGCGTTTGAGGCGCTCAATCATGATCGCGAGATTGTTAAAATAACAAAAGCCGCCCCCTCGCGCTTGAGCTGCATGATGGCCTGGGGGCCGAACCAAGGCAAAAGCATTATCTTCGCCCGACATGACAGCTCGACCAGCCTCGATTGTGCCGCCAGCAGCAAGCAGCGCGAGCTCGAAGGTGTTTTTGCGAGTTGGGGTGTCCCCATCGAGCGGTGCCCCAGATTTGCTCAACCTCTCAACCAACGCCACGTAATCGGCATCGTGGACGAGTTCGATGTCTTTGCGCCCCGCTGGCTTCGGCTCGACCACTTGAATCTTAGGTGACCAGTAGCCAGAGCGTTTGAGGGCCTCGACTATCGTCCGCGAGCGATCGGGTCGCTCTGGGTGTCCCACTCCTAGGTCGTGTTTCAAGTAGCGATCGGAATAAACGAGCGTGGTCATCACCATCACTTTTCCAAAACCTCAGCTCGTTTGATCAGTAAATAACCACCTGTGTCCCGCCAGACGCGCTGGGTTTCGAGAGGTTTGATGCGCTTCTTGAAAAATGGTGCATCCAAGACAAGACTCTCGTACTCCCCACCTTCCCCACTTGGATTGATTCCGTGTTTTTGATTGAGCTTGATCAGGTCACGCAAGGTGTCCTCCCCAATTTCTCTGCCCAGCCAGCTCTCGTCAAATCCCTCCGCAGCGACGGCGGTGATGATAGTTTCAAAGCCGTCTTTGAGCATTTCACGCAAGAGTTCAACCGGCTCCCTCCCCCAGAGGGGGGATATCGATGCCAATCCAAGCTCCTCACAAATGCCATCGATTCGACTCTTTTGGTAGGTCGAGGCTATCGCACCGCTAACTACGCCGTCCACATCCAAACCTTTGAGTACTCGTCTGAGATCCTCGAGCTCTCGCTCCTTCTCGCCACTCGTCTCCGCTTTGACCAGAGGTAGACCAACGCATTCAGCGAACAAGTCGATGAGTCTGATGTTATGGTAGTGGAACATCCAAGAGTTCTCTCGGCGGGGGATCATCGCGACCAAG
This sequence comes from Hadarchaeota archaeon (SeqCode), assembly GCA_964634985.1. Lineage (GTDB taxonomy): Archaea > Hadarchaeota > Hadarchaeia > Hadarchaeales > Hadarchaeaceae > CAZWMM01. The sequence continues at coordinate 1,021 of CAZWMM010000019.1, read as the reverse complement.
CTCGCGATTTCGTGTCCCTCCTGCATTGCCAGCCATAGCGCATAGCTTGAGTCCTTTCCTCCAGAACATAAGGCGAGAACGCGCATAAGCTTCAAGAACTATCTCTTTTAAATAATCTAATTCCTATGTAAAGAGCGGGTTGTAATGAGTACCTCAAAAATGTATGCGGCGTTCGTCGGGCTCATCGTTGGATTATTTCTTTTGCTCGAGGGGTCAAAATTAGACCCGCTTCTCGGGATAGCAATCAATGCGATTTTCATTGTGGTTGGTGCTGTTCTGACCCTATCTTATTTTTACCTAATCGGCGACTCTCTCCAGCGCAGGCTTCGAGCTCCACCAATCGTGACTTCTATGCCGGTTCTGTTAGTGCTCGGGGTGATGTTGGTTTACCAAGCAGTGGTTAGATCCATAGATGTGGTGAGTAAAGGTTTGTTCGGCGTGCTCGGGATAATTCTAATTCTGGTTCCGGCTTTTGTAATTTATAGAGCCGCTAAGAAATGATAACTAAAGCCCAAGCGCCGCCAGCACCCCATCTTTTGCCCCAGCGAAATACAAGATACAGGGCAACATGATCACTCCCATACAATGGGTGCGCTTGACCTTGCCCACCGCAGGAAGTACCCCGACCGCGGTTGCTGTTGCTAAGACAAGCAGCCCCACCAACCCCGCGTAAAAGAAGGTCATCAATATCATCCCCCCCATCACCGTCACGCAAATCGCCCGATAAGGCAGCCTCCCTATGTGGCACGCCGCTAGCTTCCCAACGCGAAGATTGAATACCACCGCGATCCCTCCCGCCACCAGCGCCACCCCTATCAGGAAGATGAGTTCATTCATGCCGACTTTGTCCACGAGCTGGCTCACGGCGACGGCTGCCCCGCTCCTGGGTCTAGCGATTGCATAGAGGGCGACGAATGAAAATAGTGACTTTGCCATGTTCACCCCGCTCACCCCGATTAGAAATTCTTTCACGCCGCTGGATCGAGTAGCCAGCTGGGCCAGCACGGTACCTTGGGATGGC
>CAZWMM010000018.1:0-8388 GCA_964634985.1 Hadarchaeota archaeon (SeqCode) | reverse complement strand
CATTGGTCATGTTGAGATAGGTCGCTTAACCGAAGGCGCGAAAGACCCAGTGACTCTTTACGTCAGCGGGGGTAACACTCAAGTCATCGCTTTTGACGCTGGACGCTACCGCGTTTTCGGCGAGACGCTCGATATCCCGGTGGGCAACTGTCTAGATGTCTTCGGGCGGGAGGTTGGATTGCCCTACCCTGGTGGGCCCAACGTCGAACGCTTGGCACGTGAAGGCAAAAATTACATTCCGTTGTCCTATGTGGTCAAGGGAATGGATCTCTCTTTCTCGGGGTTGATGACAGAAGCCGCACGAAAACATCGTGCTGGTGCTGATTTATGTGACATCTGCTTCAGCTTGCAGGAGACGGCGTTTGCTGCACTCGTGGAGGTCACCGAACGAGCGGTAGCTCACACTGAGAAAAAAGAGGTGATGCTTACCGGTGGCGTAGCTGCGAATAAGAGATTGAGGGAGATGTTAAAGCTCATGGCAAGCGAGCACAAAGCGAGGTTTTTCGTGCCGCCGATGGAGCTATGCGCCGACAACGGTTCAATGGTTGGCTGGACTGGACTGTTGATGTACAAGTACGGTATCAGACAAAGCTTGGCTCAAACTCAAGTTCGTCAAAGATTTCGCACAGATGAGGTTGATGTCGTATGGCGCTAATGAAGAAGGGTGCGGAGGCGAATCTTCACCTTGAGGATTTCTCCACCGTGCTCCACCGCGCGGGCCAAGGCAAGGTAATAGTCAAGCACCGCATCTCCAAGCACTACCGTGTTCCCGAGCTCGATCTACATCTCCGCGAGTCAAGAACGGTTCTCGAGGCGAAGTTGTTTTTTGACTCCAAACGCGCAGGCGTTCCAGCCCCAATCGTTTACGAGGTGGACCGCACGAGCATGCGAATAGTGATGGAGTTCATCGAGGGCAGGCAAGTAAAACTCGTGCTCGATAAGCTCAAACCCGCTGCGAGGCGCAAGCTCTGTGAGCTCATAGGCAGGCAGGTAGCTCGCCTGCATCGCACTGGCATCATGCATGGGGACCTTACAACCTCGAACATGATTTTGACGCGTGGGGGCAAGGTTTACTTCGTTGACTTCGGGCTTGGGGAATACAATCCATCGCTCGAGGCCCGCGGGGTCGACCTACACCTGCTTAGACGCGCCCTCCAGAGCATCCACTTCCGAATTACCAATGAGGCATATCGAGCGGTTTTATCCGGCTACAGGCGAGAGTTTGGCGAGGGAGCGGAAGAGGTGATCGAACGAGTCGAGGAGATCGAGCGTCGGGGGCGCTACGTACCAAGGGAGGAAAGGGTGTGATGTTGATCTTCGTCACTAGCAACCGCTACAAGTTCGAGGAGGCAAGCGAGCTGGCGGTACGGTACGGTATCGAGCTCGAGCACCGCGACACACCCTATATCGAGATCCAAGCCGATGAACTCGAGCACGTGGTGCGTCCTGGGGTCCAGCAGGCGTGCGCTCTGCTGAGGCTTCCGTGTTTTGTGGAGGACGCTGGGCTATTCGTCCGAGCACTTGGAGGTTTCCCAGGCCCTTACTCAAGCTTCGTCTTCCGTACGCTGGGGAACGAGGGCTTGCTGAAGTTGTTAAGCGGTGAAAACGATCGAAGGGCAGAGTTCCGGTCAGCTGTAGGGTACTGTGTGCCTGGCGGAAAGCCTGAGGTTTTCATGGGAAAGGTCGAGGGTAATATCGCGCCTGAGCCCAAGGGCACACAAGGATTCGGTTTTGATCCTATTTTTTTAGCTACCGAGGGTGATGGGCGAACGTTCGCAGAGATGACAACGGCTGAGAAGAACCGCCTCTCCCATCGAGCTCTGGCAATCGAAGCATTTTTCAGGTGGTACCAACAAAAGAAGAAAGTCCAAGAGTGATCGAATGGAGAACGAGCGAGAACGCGTGAGCACGACGAAACTGAGCGAGCTATCCCCGAGTGAGGTTGAGGAGCTCGTGGTGAAGTTAGCGAAGGAGGGAAACCCTGCTAGCAAGATAGGCGTGATCCTGCGCGACCAGCATGCCGTGCCAAGCGTTCGGCAGGCGACCGGGAAGAGCGTGGGGCAGATATTGAAAGCCAGAGGCCTGAGTCCCGAATTACCAGAAGATTTAGCGAACATCATCCGTAAGGCGGTGGGGCTATACGGCCACTTGGATCGCAACCCAAAGGATTTCAAGACCAAGCGGGCTCTCGAAGTGGTGGAGGCCAGAATAAGCAAGTTGGCTAAATACTACAAGCGGGAGGGAGTCTTGCCCCCCGACTGGCGGTACGATCGCGAGCGAGCTGCTCTTCTGGTGCGGGCCTGATTCGGATCGGTTGTAATCATGGTCATCGTGGAGACACGCGAGTTAACAAAAAAATTTAACGGGCACAAAGCTGTCGATAACCTAAACTTGGTTATCAAAGAGGGCGAACTCTTCGGTCTGCTAGGCCCTAATGGCGCGGGCAAAAGCACGACGGTGGCAATGTTATCGACGATCCTGCAACCAACCGAAGGTACAGCCATCGTTGGCGGTTATGACATCAGGCAACAACCCAAAAACGTTCGCCGGATGATTGGGGTCGTGCTTCAAGATATCAGCCTTTACGATGAATTGACTGCTCGCGAAAACCTCGCTTATTTTGGAAAGCTTCACGATGTCGGAGGTGACAAGCTTCGTAAGCGAATTGATGAGTTGCTTGAGGTGGCAAAGCTGAAAGACCGCGCGAATGATCGTGTGAAGACTTTTTCCGGCGGGATGAAACGTCGCCTGAACTTGGTGTGTGGGCTGCTTCACGAGCCACGCTTACTTTTCTTGGATGAACCGACCACGGGCTTCGACCCACAGGCTCGATTAGCTGTTTGGGAACTCATCAAAGAACTCAAAGCCGAGGGAACTACCATCCTGTTGACCACCCACTACATGGAAGAAGCCGATTTTCTCTGCGATCGTGTCGCAGTTATGGACAAAGGGAAAATCGTAGCGCTTGACCCACCCGCTACCCTCAAGCGATCAATTGGGGAGTTTGAGGTGATAGAGATCAAAGTTGGAGCTGTTTCTGACGAACTGCTATCGAAGTTGCGCGAGCTGCGTGGGGTGAAAGAAATCGTTCGTACATCGGATGGTTTGAAGGCACTCGCGCCAGAAGCGGATAAAGTGCTTGCAGATGTGGTAGGTTCGATAACCACAGAGGGGGCACACATCGATTCGTTGAATGTTATCCAGCCCACATTGGAGGATGTTTTCATCAAGCTGACTGGCAGGACGTTGAGGGATTAACGTGAAATTTCTCATCATTGCCGTCAAGGAACTGCGTGTATTCATCAGAGATCGGCACGCTTTGTTTTTCACATTTGCGATGCCATTGCTTTTCATAACGGCTTTCGGTCTGGCGTTTGGTAGTGCGGGGGAGAGAATCAGTTTAGCCGTGGTCCAGGGGGAGAACAGCGAGTTCGCCGACAATTATGTTTCCGCTCTCTCCAGCGCTTTGGAGAACTTTGGGATAAAAAACGTTGGCATGACAACGGCTGAAGATTATTTGCGTGCGGGCGAGGTAGTGGCCATCATAATAGTGCCCCAAGGATTCAACGAAAACAACAATGATGTGTACTTCATTTATGATGAAGGTAAAGAAACGAGCGCAACGACCGTTAAAACAGCACTTGAGGAGACCAATTTGAGTTTCTTTGGAAAACAAACTACTGTTACAACACAGTCGACCCGCACCGAGGCCCCCTCCAGCGCGTTCCAATATATGATTCCTGGATTTGGGATATATTTCATCCTGATGATTGGCGGGATTTTCGGCGGCGAAACCGTTCTTCGCGAGCGTGAGACCGGCACATTTAGGCGCAGCTTACTGGCGCCGATTAGCCGAGCGACTTTTTTGGGTGGTAAGCTATTTTTCGGTTTTATAATTGGATGCTTACAATTGCTCATATTTTTTGGAGTTGGAATACTGGTGTTTGGAATGAGTATAGCGGGAAGTCTTTGGCTCGTTGCGTTGATCGGTATGCTGGTCGTGTTGTTTGGCGTGGGGTTGGGCCTCCTGGTCTCTACGTTTGTTCGCTCGAGCAACGCGTGTCTTGGAACAGTCATGGCGATAGTCATGCCAATGGCCGTCTTGGGGGGACTTTTTTTCCCGATAGAGATGATGCCCGGGTATATTCAGAGTTTTGCTCAGGTCTTCCCGGTTTATCACGGTCAACAAGCTTTCCTCGATGTCATCATACGTGGTAAAGACTTGGGCGCGATCGCTCCATCGGTACTCATATTTGCAGGATTTGTGATCGCCATATTCCTTCTCGGGATATGGCTGTTCAAGTGGGAAGAGAAATGAACTTCCTAGCAGATTTTAATTTATTGGATCATAGGATAAAGCAAGGAAATGTCAAATTTCTGATTAAATCTAAATTAAATAATTGGATGCTACGTTCAATTCTCTTTTTTTCCAGTTAGCTTTCATGCAATACAAAAAATTATCTGTAACTCGCTTTATCCAAAATAACAATTATTTTAATAACGTAACGAATTCCACCGGTTTCCAACCGGTGGTCGAGACCTAAATCTTTTCCTCGGTTAGTTTGTAAGGTGATGCCCGCGCCCTTTTGATCCGAAGGGCAGGACTAGGGGCATCACCAGGAGGTATGTCTATGGATCAAGTTAGCGCAGCTTCCATAAAAAGTTACAGCTCAAGCGTCGGGAAGAACGTCATGCACGTGTGCTTCAAGGCCAAGTACTGCCATCGAGTCTTCGACGACGAGCGCGTGAAGGGAAGGTGCGGGGAGATCTTCCGGGAAACTGCGGAGAGATATGGCATGGTCATCCGCGAGATCGGTTTCGACCGCGACCATGTGCACATCACCGTCGATGCTGGGCCGAACCACTCTCCGGCGAGCATGGCCAAGGCTTTGAAGGGAAACTCAGGGTACAGGCTCCTGCGCGAGTTCCCGGACCTAAAGCGCAGGTACTTCTGGGGAAGCGGACTCTGGAGCCCGGCGTACTACTTCGACAGCATGGGTGATCGCACATCCTCGGAGATCGACGCGTACGTGAGAAATCAGGGAAAGATGAGGAAAACGGTGGACGCGAAACAATTGACGCTAGCAGACTTTGCCTAGCTGGTCACCTCATGCCGCCGGCCTTTGGCCGGCGGTTCTTGACAACGTAGAAGAAAATGGCAAATAGGTGAACGAACGATAGCAAAAAAAATATTGGCCGTGGACAATGAACCAGATGTTGTTCGGTTGGTCAAATCGATCTTAGAAGATGCGGGTTATGATGTCGTAACCGCCTTAAGTGGGGAGGAGGGACTAGAGAAGCTGGAAAAGGAGAAACCGGATCTTATTCTGTTAGATATCATGATGCCTGACCTGAGCGGCTGGGACGTTTACGATAGAGTAAGGAAGATAGATAGAAAAATCAAGGTGGTGCTTCTGAGTGTGCTAGAGGTTTCGCACAAAAGGAAAGAAATGCTAAAGAAACAGGGGATCTCGGGCTACATCATGAAACCTTTTAAAGGAGATGAACTGGTCAAAAGCATGAAAACGATATTAACAAGTAGAACCAAAACGGCACAAAAGCTTCAAGCCCCACGCATCACAAGCTATCGACAGAATAATTTCAAGAATTTTTCACGAAGGGGAAGATGTCACTCTGCCACACCTAACAATTCTTCGTATTTTACAAAGAACATCTCCTAATACTCTTTTGCAGAACCCATTTTGTCTTAATTAAACCTACTCCACCAGTTTATTTCGGTTTTCAGCGTATTCCCTAGCCATCGTCGCCTGGTTCTCGGAACTAGGAATGGTAAGAGGTGTAATACTTCCGCGGGATCGGAATTAGCATGAAATTGCCTGCTCTCAGCTAACATGTCAAAACAATCAGGGGTAAAGAGTGATCTCTTTTCCCAACCCTTTCTCTTTTGCCGATCTGTATACGTGCCAGCCCGTTATCACGTCTTGTACTGAAAGACCCGTGGAATCGAATACAGTGATTTCTTCATCTGAAACTCTTCCGGGTTTCATGCCAGCGACTATCTCGCCTATTCCCGCGTAAATATTTTCCTTCGTTATCATGCCTTTTTTAAACGGTACGTTGATTTCTCCGCTATGGCTCGCCTGTTCCCAATCATCGATGACAATTTTTGCACGCTTGAGTATCTCAGGGTCGAGCTCCTGCTTGCCCGGGGCATCCGCACCTATCGCGTTGATGTGCATGCCTTCGGTGATCCACTCGTTTTTCACCACTGGAGATGTGACGGGTGTGGCGGTGACGAGAACATCTGCACCCTTCACTGCATCCTCGGCCGTATCCGTGAGCTTTATATCCATACCCAACTTCGCGCTCACCCCCTTAGCGAATTTTTCTGCTTTCGCTTTATCCTTCCCATAGGCCCTGATCTCCTCTATGCTCATGACCTCGCGCAGGGCCTCGAATTGAAAAGGGCCCTGATATCCAGCACCCACCATTCCGACAACCCTAGCGTCTTTTCTCGCCAAGTACTTCGTAGCCACCCCAGTCGCGGCAGCTGTACGCATGGCGGTGATCCAAGTCCCGTCCATTACACTGATGGGTTCACCGGTTTTAGCATCTATGAGCAAGATCGTTGCCAAGATTGATGGAATTTTGTACTTCTTAGGATTTTTGGGGTGTACATTGACTATTTTCACGCCTACTTCATCTAGCTCTTCAAGGTAGGAAGGCATTGTCCTGAGATCCCCATCATATTTTTTGAAAAACAGGTAGAGTTTGGGGGGCATCTGAACTCGCTTAAGCCCCTTCTCTTTGAATGCTTTCTCCACGAGCTTTAGGGCGTCCCCCATCGACAGCACTTGCTTCGCATCACTTGCAGTTAGTATCAACATTTAGCTCCCTACTTGGTTATTTTAATCCCTTAAAATCTCCACGGATTTAAGGATAATCCTTAGATGAACATGGAAATTTTGTTTTCATGGGCTCTATTTCAAAGAACCGAAAGATAATTAACGATTCTTAATTATCTAGAAACGATGTCTAAAAAAGAAAAATTAAAGCAGATGTTGGAGATTCTGCTTGATTTCAAGGGGACAAAAATAAAGGATTACTGCGAGAAAAGGCTAGAGGAAGGTACAAGCGCATACGAGGTATTCCAAGAATTGACGAAGGGATTGGACGAGATAGGCAGAGGTTATGAAAACAAAGATTTTAAAAGATATTTTGATTCGGATTTGATCGTCTGCGGAGCGAACATGAAAAAAGCCGTGGAATTCCTTAGACCCCAGTTTAAAAAGGATGTCAAGAAAAAAGGAAAAGTCCTCATAGGCACGGTCAAGGGAGATGTGCACGACATCGGAAAAAGCATATTAAGCATATTGCTCGAGTCGGGTGGCTTCGAAATCATCGACCTCGGAAAGGATGTGGATAAGAATTCTTTTGTAGAAAAATTCAAAGAAACGAATCCAGACATCTTGGGAATGTCGGCCTTATTATCCTCCACCGCCCCCTACATGGAAGAAGTTGTAAACGCTTTAGAAAAAGAGGGTCTGAGGAAAAAAATCAAAATCATAGTAGGCGGGAGAGCGGTGACCCAAGAATACGCGGATAAAATAGGGGCCGACGCTTACGCAAAAGACGCTATAGAGGGGGTAGAGAAGTGCCTTTTGCTTATGGGGGCCCGAACCGGATGAAGATATTCATAATTTACCGTGGGCCGTTCGGTGAACAGATAATAAACAATCTAGTCGCAAAAGGGTTCGCAGACGAGATTACGGGTGTCTATGAACTCACACCCGAAACGATAGAAGAAGAACATCCAAGGGAGGCCGATCTCTGGTCCAAAGTGTGGGAAGATCCAAAAAAATATGTGCCAAGAAACATACCCTCGGTGGAATGCGACCTTTTGCTCGTGTTGGGTATCCACTCCAAACTGGGCGACCTCATCCCGTTCATAGCCGAAAAGTTGGGCGCAAAAGCAGTGCTATACCCCATAGACGATCGGAAGCATGCTCCAGAGGGTAAGAAAACAATCGAAGAAGACTTGAAATCCAAAGGAATCCACATCGAGTTTCCAGAGCCATTTTGCACGCTCGAAGGGAGTGAAAACCAATTCATCAGCGAGTTTGCCAAACGCTTTGGAAGACCCAAATTCGAAATAAAAATCGATGAAAACAAAAAGGTGATAAAAGACTTCAAGGTGATAAGGGATACCCCCGGTGGCTCGGCAACTTGTTCGCTCGAGCGCCTAGTGGATTTCCCTTACGACGACAGGGTGGCTTTCATACAAAAAATCTATAATGAACATCACAACGAGGAAAACCCGAATTACTGCTTAGCCGAGATGGATCCCGTCTGCCCGCTGATGCAGGAGGCCGGCGATCTACTCAAGGATGCTGTTTTTGAAGCGTGTGGATTCACGACCACGAAGGA
>CAZWMM010000017.1:0-8645 GCA_964634985.1 Hadarchaeota archaeon (SeqCode) | reverse complement strand
GGATATTCTTTCCATCTCTTGTCCTTGGTGGTGTACACTTTTACACTTTCACCCCAATTCCAGCTGATTACCCCTTCTTCACCGATAAATCTGCACGACCGGTAGGGCGCTCTCGAAATCACATCAATCAACATGTGCCCAAGGGTGCCACTCTTAAATTTCATGATTATCTGGTATGTGTCATCTATTTCAACGTCCAGTTTCGACAGTTTGCCCTTGAAACAAGAAATCGCGTCGAGGTCACCGAGCATCCAAGTCAGCCAAACCAACTCGAAGGGGACTATTTCTCTCGCCGCCCCCGTTTCCTTCTTGGCGACGTAAAACTTCCTGTAATCCTCCCAGGGGTGCCAGTCGGGGAGGTATTGTCCGGAGTGGTAGGTGAAAGCCAACACTTTTCCGATAATGCCGGCCTGCACGAGCTCTTTTATTTTCCTCATCGATGGGTGGAATCGGGTGGTGCAAGAAGGCGCGGCAACTATCTTTTTACCCTTGCACAAAGCGATGAGCCCGTTCATGCCCTCGTCGACAACGCTCGCCTCCGTAAAGAAGTGCTTGTTGTTTTTTGCAGCGAGCATCGCGTACTTAACGTGCAGGTCCGGAGGGGTGGAAATCACGAGTGCATCCGGGTTTTCGCGCATCGCCGCATCGAAATTCCTAAAAGTCCTAATCTTATATTTTTCCTCAACTTCTTTTCGTCTGTCTTCCCGCGGATCAAAGCCGATGATTTCGCCTGCTTTGAGATACCGTAGGTTGCGGACCCGCCGTTTGCCCATGGAGCCCAAGCCAACTATCAAAAATTTCAAGATTTCCCAACCTTTTCAATTTGGGGGAGCATGTTTTTCAGCTTTTCTCCATACGCTTTTTCACCTGCTCATTTATCTTTGCGATGTCTGCCCCCCACACGTTTGTCGGGTCACTTTCGCTTGCCGGGTGGGGTCGTGTCGTGGATGGCAGTAATTTTACGACACCAAAATATCCCAAGTTATCGGGTCATTTTTCTTGATGTGTTTGTTCGTGGTTCTCCCCAGCACATACTGGATTTCTTCGGGAAAAACGCCTTCATCCGACCGTTTGAAGGCCACGTTGGATTCGGTTATTTTTTCACCTTTCTTTATGTTCCTGCTCGCTACCGCCCGTTTCCTGACGACTTGCCTGTAATTCAGCTCGTCCTCCGAGAACGGTTTGACCGATGGATAGCCAAAAGTCTTCTCAACCTCGCGGAGGTGCTTAACGAATCGCTCGAAATCTCCGGGGTCGAGCGCGGACTCAAAGTCCTCCCCCTTCGCGCTTCGGTCATAGGTGATGTGTTTTTCAATCACGTTCGCCCCAAAAGGCAGCGCCACCAGCGGCACAATCAGGGCTATCTCCTCCCCCCCATCAGTGTGGTCGGCGAAACCCACGGGCAGAGAGAAAATCTGCTTCAGGGATTGGAGGTACCGCAAATTCATGTCCTCAAGCTTCGTCGGGTAGTTTTGGAAACCGTGGGTCAGGATGATGTCCTCGTTCCCGGCTTCCCTTATTACAGAAATCGCGCGCTCGATCTCACCCAAGTAGGCCCCGCCAGTTCGGATGAAAATCGGTTTCTTCTTCGCGGCTATCGCCTTCAGCAGTTTCTCTTCGCCGAGGGTTGCGGGGGAGATTATGTATGCGTCTGATCTAAGTTTGGACGCGAGTTTAAGGCTGGGCATGTCGTAGCACAAAGCGCACACGAGCAGGCCGCGCTTCTTCGCATGTAGGAACACTTCCCCCCATGCTTTGTCATTTAGGTTGATGTTGCATAGGTATTGGTAGATCGGTAAGCTCTCCTTGCCAGCCGAAACGCGCGCCCTCCCGCTCCCGTAATGGGGGACCATAGAGTCTTCCATCGATATGATGTGAATACAGATTGCGTCCACCTTGGCGTCCGCCGCTCCATCGACGATTCGCTTCGCGTTTTTCACCGAGCCGTCGTGCGAGCACGCCATCTCTGCTATGATGAAAGTCGGGTAACCATCGCCTATCGTCTTGTTCCCAATCTCGACCGACCGCACACGACCACCCAAAATCCTCTTCTGCATGCTTTTAATTTAGCTGTTTGGTGTACAGTTTTTAGGCTGCTGCGGCATCTAACGGGCATCAGGTTTAAAATAGTGAACGATTAAGCAAGGTAAGGGTTCAAAATGGAAAAATTGTTTAGGAATAAAAACATACTCATCACGGGCGGCGCTGGCTCGGTAGGTCAAGAGCTGACCCGAGAGATTTTGAAATATCGCCCTAGGGTAGTGAGGATTCTCGACATCGATGAAACGAGGCAGTTCGAGTTCCAGCGAGAATTGAGGAAGTTTAAAAACGTTAGATTCTTTATCGGAGACGTGAGAGATGAAGCGAGGCTCCGCTATGCAGTCGAGGACGTGGATATCGTTTTCCACGCTGCGGCCCTCAAGCACGTCGAAGCATGTGAGTACAACCCATTCGAGGCGATAAAGACGAACGTGATGGGGACACAGAATATCATCGATGTCGCAATCAAGGAAGAGGTAAGCAAGGTAATATTCACGAGTAGCGACAAGGCGGTCAACCCGACGAACGTGATGGGCACCACGAAGCTGATGTGTGAGCGATTGATGACTGCCGCCAATTTTTACAGGGGACCGAGGGACATCGTGTTCTCGAGCGTGCGGTTCGGTAACGTCGTGGGTTCTAGGGGCTCGGTGACACCACTGTTCAGGGACCAGATCCAAGCAGGGGGGCCACTGACGGTGACCAACCCAAAAATGACGCGGTTCATTATGTCCATGCCGCGAGCACTCGGGCTCCTTTTCAAGGCCACCCAGATGGCGCAGGGCGGGGAGGTTTTCGTCTTCAAAATGTCTGCGGTAAAAGTCTCGGATCTGGCTGGGGCCATGATCGAGAGCTTTGCGCCCAAGTATGGGTACAGCCCAAGGGAGATCAAAACAGAGGTCATAGGCAGCAAGCCAGGGGAAAAGCTCTACGAGGAGCTAATGACCACGGACGAGGCCCAACGTGCGCTTGAAACCAAGGAGATGTTCATCATTTTGCCCGAGATGAAAGAGCTCCTGGATAAGAAGCTCGGATATCCGGGCACGAGGCCGGCGAAGCTGAAGAGCTACAAGTCCATCGATACGAGGTTGCTAACGAAAGCAGAAATCAAAAGGATGTTCCGCGAGGGACGCTTCCTAAAAGCTTAGAGGTGGCCGGATGAGCGTTTTGGTTACCGGCGGTGCTGGATTTATCGGCAGGTGGATCGTGCGAGAGCTGCTTTCCAAAAAATTCAAAGTGGTGGCGTTCGACAACCTGAGCAACGGCAGCATCAAAAACATTGGGGAATTCAAGAAGAACCCAAATTTCACTTTCATCAAAGGAAACATACTCAATCGGAAGAAGCTCGGTGACACGTTCAAAAATGGCATCGATACCTGCATCCACCTCGCGGCCCAGATAAACGTTCAAGAATCCATCGATCACCCCGAGCGGGCCTTCAAGAATAACGTGATCGGCACCTACAACGTCCTTGAGGAGTGCAGACGCCGCGATGTGAAGCTCGTCCTCGTCGGAACTTGCATGGTCTACGATACGACGATATCAAAGCCGATAAGCGAGGAGCACCCACTGAAACCAGCTTCCCCCTATGCGGCATCGAAGCTCGCGGCGGAGGAGCTCTCGATTTCATACTTCCACGGCTACGGGCTACCAGTAGTCGTCACCCGACCATTCAACGTGTATGGACCATTCCAGAAGAGCAACCTCGAGGGCGGGGTGGTAAGCATCTTCATCAAGAGGAATTTCGATGGAAAACCGTTGTTGGTGTTCGGCGATGGGAAGCAGACGCGCGATTTGCTTTATGCTCAGGATTGTGCTGACTTCATCGTCCGGGCGGCGTTCAGCAAAGCTGCGGTGGGGGAGGTGATAAACGCCGGGAGCGGGAGGGATATCAGCATCAACGATTTGGCACTCCTGATTTGCAAGGACAAAAACAGGATAAAGCACGTTCCCCACCCCCACCCCCAAGCGGAGATTCAGAGGTTGGTGTGCGATTACTCGAAAGCGGGGAAAATATTGGACTGGAGACCTAAAACGCCACTGGAAGAGGGAATCAGACAAATTACGATTTGGATTAAAAGTTAAAACCCCACGAAAGCGAACGAGATTTGTGAGCGAAGAAATGGAAAAAATCAAAATCGCTTTTCGGGTCGATGGGCATCCAGAGTTAGGGATGGGGCATCTCGGGAGGTGCCTCGCGCTGGCGCAGGCATTACGGGAGGTCACTGACCCGGAAATATTGTTCGTCACCAAAGATTACAGGGAAGCTGTGCAAAGAATCTCCAAATCAAAGCACCTCGTTGAGACCATCCCCATGGACTCGAGCGAGGACGAAGAATTGGGGCTAGCGGTTGAACTTCTACAAAGATTCGGGGCAGACATCGTCATAACCGATCACCCATACAGGAGCGAGGGTTACCTAAAGAGGCTGAAGGAGGCCGGAAAACTTTTGGTCAGCATCGACGACCTCGCTTTGACCCCCTTCTGTTCCGACATCGTGATAAGCGGGTACCTGTCCGCAAGGCTGAAAAAATACACATCCACAAACCCGAACACGAAGTTTTTCCTCGACCCCGCCTACCTCATGCTGCACAAACGATTCGAAAAAATGAATCAGATATTCAGAAAAATCAGAGCGGATGGCCGTTCGGTGTTGGTGACCCTGGGGGGCGCCGATCCAGAAGATTTGACCACAAAAGTGATTATGGCATTGAGCGAGATTGACAAAAAATTGGAGGTGACCGTAGTTTTGGGACCAGCCTACGTGCACCACAAAAAGCTGCAAGAATTGCTGGAGAAGGTTAAAAGTTCTAAATCGAAGTTCATCGTCAGGTCGGATGTCAAAGACATGGCGAAGTTGATGATGAAAACGGACGTTGCCCTATCGGCCGGAGGAGAGACGATATACGAATTAACCGCCACGGGAACCCCCACGATAAACCTTGCCCAAGTCGAGCACCAAAGCTTGAACGCACGAGAACTGGAACGAGAAGGAGTAGTGGTAAATTTAGGGCTTGGCAAGGTAGTTTCTGAGGAAAAAATAAGCAACGCAGTTGAATCCCTCCTCAGGGACAAAAATTTGAGGCAAAAAATGAGCACCAAGGGCAAAAAATTGGTGGATGGAAAGGGCGCCAAAAGAGCAGCTAACTTGATTTTGAAGGCCTATGAAAAATGCGGGCGGGTTTAGCGATGGGCAAAATCTTGATCACGGGCGCAAGCGGCTTGCTGGGGGGAAATGTCGTGACGATGGCAAGCAAAAAATTTGAAACGTATGCGGCGTATCATCGCAACCCGGTCAAAATAGGGGGGTGCAACACCTTCCGCATGGATATCACAGACAAGCGGGAAGTCTCCCAAGTGATCACAAAAATTCGCCCCAACTTGATCATCCACACCGCGGCACTCACAAACGTTGATTTTTGTGAGGACCACCCCGAGGAAGCCAGAAACCTGAATGTCGGGGGTACGCGCAATTTAGCCCAAGCAGCCGAAAAAATCGGGGCCAAATTAATCTACATATCCACAGACAGCGTGTTCGATGGCAAAAGGGGGATGTACACCGAAGAGGATGCCCCCAATCCCATAAATTACTACGCGAAAACCAAATTCGAGGGCGAAAAACTTCTCGGAGAATTCAACCTGAATTACAACATCGCCAGAACGTGCATATACGGATGGAACATTCAGGACAAGTTTAGCTTGGCGGAATGGGTTATCGACGGATTGCGGAATAAAAAACCCCTAACCATGTTTACGGATGTTTTCTTCTCTCCGATATTGGTCAATAATCTTGCAGAGGCGCTGTTTGAAATATATGAACGGGATTTGAAAGGTATACTCCACGTGGCAGGTGCGGAGAGGTGCAGCAAATTTCAATTCGGAGAAAAAATAGCGGAAATTTTCAATTTGGATAAGAAATTAATAAAGCCGATAAGCATCAACGATTTCACAAAATTCAGAGCGGCGCGACCGAAGGACGTGTCTTTAGACGTGGACAAAGCTAAAAAAGAATTACGCTTAAAATTGCTAGATGTTGGAGGGGGAATCGCACAAATGAAAAAATTGTTAGACAAGGGGCATGTCCGCAGGTTAAAAGAATGTAAGGTGGGAGTCGCGTGAAAATAAAAATTGGAGATAGGCTGGTGGGCGACGGTGAACCGGTGTACATCATCGCGGAAGCTGGGTCAAACCACGACGGTAAACTGGAGCAAGCGAAAAATTTAGTTGACCTAGCGAAGGAAATGGGTGCGGACGCGATAAAATTCCAGAGTTTTTTGGCGGAGAAAATCATCTCTAAAACCGGGTTCGAGAAAAAGACATCTTTCCAAGCAAAATGGCCCAAACCGGTGTGGCAGGTGTACAAAGAGGCAGAGTTCTCGAGGGAGTGGCACGGGATAATCGCGGAGCACTGCCAAAAAAGAGGAATCACCTTCTTGTCAAGCTCTTGGGACAAGGAAGCGGTGGATTTGCTCGATGAACTCAAAGTGCCTACGTTCAAAATCGGTTCCGGAGACATAACAAATCTGCCGTTAGTAAAATATACCGCGAAGAAAGGGAAGCCCATCATCCTTTCTACCGGGGCAAGCACTTTGGACGAGGTGAAAGAAGCGGTCGGGGTCATCAAATCAACTGGAAATAAAGACATCATCCTACTGCATTGCGTGGTTAACTATCCCTCGCCCATCGAGGACGCAAACATACGAGCGATGCTCACGTTAAGGGACACTTTTGGTCTGCCCGTTGGGTACTCAGACCACACAACCGACGACTTCGTGCCTTTGGGAGCAGTGGCGGCTGGTGCGTGTATGATTGAAAAACATTTCACGTTCGACAGATCCAGACCAGGGGCAGATCATCCATACGCGATGGAGGTCCCAGAGTTTAAAGAGATGGTCAGAAAAATCAGGTTGATGGAACGTGCGTTGGGTTCGCCCGTCAAACAAGTGACGCCATCCGAAAAAGAGACGGTCATCCTGCAACGGAGAGGCCTGTTCGCCGCGATGGACATCCCCGCTGGCACCGCCATCACCCGAGAGATGATCGAAATTTTGAGGCCGGCGATAGGGCTGGAGCCAAAACATGTCAATTCAGTGGTGGGCAAGAAGGCAAAGGTAAACATCAAGCAATACGAGCCCATCACGCAGGACAAGATAAAATAATGTATAAGCCTCCCGCTGAAAGATTTTTAAAAGTGAGTTCATGGGCGACGTTCTCCTAATAAACCCTATCGTTCGGGAATGGGCCGCCCCAAACTGTGTGCCAAGCGGCCTACTTTATTTGAGCTCGGTGCTGAGGAGGGAAGGTCACGGGGTGCACATCTTGGATTGGAACGGAAACAGGTACGCCCGGTCTGAAATCGAAAAGACGATAAAAGCCAATGCTGGAGCGTACGACCTGATAGGCGTTGGTGGAATAGTCACAACTTACAAGTCCACCAAATGGATAACATCAACAATCAAAAAATTTCATCCTGATGTGCCGGTCGCCATCGGTGGTCCCCTCGCCACTAGTGCACCCGAGGTTCTTTTGAAGGATATGAAAGTAGACATAGTCTGCATCGGCGAGGGGGAGCGGACGGTAATCGACCTCATGAATAATCTTGCGGATTTGGGCAAGGTGAAGGGGATTGCCTTCAAAGATGGAGACGAAATAAAGATGAATCCTCCACGTGAAATTATCCGGGACTTGGACTCGATACCGTTCCCAGACTACGAAAATTTGGATGCTTCCCTTTTGGAGACCTACCTGAAAAATCCGGTGGGGTACCTGAACAAGCGCAAGTGGGTGGATGGAAAATCCGTCAGCGAGATCAAATCGATAAACATAGTTTCGGCGCGGGGGTGCCCATTCGCATGCAATTTCTGCTACTCCAAATATCTGGGTCTGGTTTACCGGACGCGCAGCGTGAAAAATGTGGTCGATGAGATGGAATATGTGATTGAGAAATTCGACTGTGGGTACATCCACTTCACCGACGAACTGTCGTTTTCCAAGCAGCGGATCTACGAATTCTGCGATGAGCTCGATAGGCGGGGGCTGAAGGTGATGTGGGGTGGCGCATTCAGGATAGACACCCTCGACAGGGAATCAATGGAGCGGATGCGCGATGCCGGTTGTAAGCACATCGGATCTGGAATCGAGTCTTTTTCCCCCAAAATGCTCAAAGCGATGAATAAGATTGCGGACGTGAAAAAAGTGAAAGAAAATCTCTTGCTGGCCAAGAAAATCATCGATGACATCGATACCTCCTTCATTATAAGCTACCCTGGCGAAACCGAGCAAACGATTCAGGAAAGCATAGACGTCTGTAAGTCCATTAATCTCACCCCAAGCATAATCTTCTTCGCGACGCCCTACCCAAAGACCGTGCTCTACGACATAGCCCTGAAGCGGGGGCTCATCAAGGACGAGGCGAAATATCTGGAATCGCTGGATGAGCAGGGGGCGTGGCCCAAGGTTAACTTCACAAACCTCTCCGTCGAGAAGCTGATGAGGGAAAAGGCCCGATGGTTAAAAGAAACAAACGCAACCCCAGACAAACCGTACTTGAGCGCGCTCAAGCAAATGGATCTCAAGCTCTTCGATTAATTATTTATTGAGATTAA
>CAZWMM010000016.1:0-8740 GCA_964634985.1 Hadarchaeota archaeon (SeqCode) | reverse complement strand
AGGGTCCAAGTAACCTGGTTTGAGCTTGACCTCAACCCGGGCGCGATAAGATTTCATACCTTTAGCCCCCATACTCGAATTCGCCAAACTCGCTGCGAATTGTCACCTTGTTTCCCCTTTTTCTTTTCTCACACCTTCCGATTATTTTTGCTTCCACCCCCAGCTTCTCAGCTAAGCTTAAAATCTCCTCCGCAGCCCCTTCCCTAGCGATAAGCTCAAAGCCTGTGCCCATGTTGAAATCTTCAAACATCTCCCTCCAACTCGCTTTCGACTCCCGCTGGATCAAACGAAAGATCGGGTCCGGCTCAATGAGATCTTCCTTGATGTAATGAACGTTGTTGCCCAGTTTCAAACACTTGGTCTGTCCTCCCCCTGTGTTGTGGACCAATCCCGTTATTCGCCCGCGTAGTTTCTCCAAGAGTCTCATAATCACGGGAGCAAAAATTCGAGTCGGAGATAAAACAGCTTCGCCTACCATCATGTCGAGTTCATCGAGGTGATCGTCGAACGCAAACCTGCCGTAATAGCTCTTCCCATCGGGGGCTTTGATCTCCGGGTACTTACGTTCATACTCGCGCTTCATCAGGCAACGTCTCGCAAGCGTTACCCCGTTGCACATAAGTCCGCTGTTCTCCTTTCGCTCGTATTTTGCTCGCCCACCGCTCCGCAGACCAACGATCACATCCCCGGGCTTAATCCTCTCACCAGTTACAACTTTTGAAAGCTCAACTCGAGCGCTCACCGTGCCTGAGACATCTAGCGTGCGAAGCTGATCCGGCAAATCAGCAGTCTCTCCCCCAAGGAATGAAATTTTTATCCCATGTTTTTTCAACATTCCGAAGCATTCGCCGAACCCAGAGTTGAGGGCACCGAGAAGCTCTCCCTTTGGGACTCTCCGAG
Organism: Hadarchaeota archaeon (SeqCode); assembly: GCA_964634985.1. Lineage (GTDB taxonomy): Archaea > Hadarchaeota > Hadarchaeia > Hadarchaeales > Hadarchaeaceae > CAZWMM01. The sequence goes on along the minus strand of CAZWMM010000016.1, from coordinate 7,840 downwards.
GGTTCACCGACACATAATCGACAAACCCGAGCGGCATGGCGCCCACGCATATCACATCATCGACGTTCATCGCAACCACATCTTGGGCTATGCCCTTGAACCACTTGCTCTCCCCTGTCTCCCGCCAGTGAAGGTAGCTCTGGATGGGTTTGCTTCCAGCCCCATCAGTGTGGAGGACCATTCCGTACCCTCGGAGCTTTGGGTCTCGAACGACTTGGCAAAACGCATGCGAAAAAATTGTATCCAAAAATGGCTTGAACGACTCCACTCCCTTTTTCTTCACATCCACTCCCAGTTCTGCATACCTAGAGCCCATGTTTCCACCTTCCTCAGCAGCCCAAAGGTACTATGAACAAGAGCTAATAATCCTCTTAGGTCCCGTTAAAGACTCCAATAAAAAAGCGAAAAATTATTTGCGTGGGGAGGGGGGCAACGCTTCCTCGACAGCACCTTTCATGATGTGGGCTGAAACGTGGATCAACATGTCATCGTATTCTATGTCCTTCTTAGAAGATGCGAGACAAGGGTATAACTGCAGAAAGAGGCTAGCCTTGGTTGAAGCTTCTGACCTCTTCACGCCGACAAGCTTTTCGGCTACGAAATGTGTACCCCCACAAGGTGAACCTCTTATAACACCGACTCTCTCGACCAGATCATTTTTCACATGAATCTTCAGCTCAGGCTTTCCAAAAATCTTTGCAAATGCGTCGATCAACTCGTTCCCAGAGTTTGGTCTCATCGAGCAGAAAGGCTTTGGAAAAGCCGAGGCCGCGCCAAGTTTTTTGAGTTCCTTAGAAACTTGAGTTCTCACTCCAGGTGGAACCCACTCGGAATTGTCTATGGGAACTATAACTGCCTTGGCCCCAGTGAGTTTCACCAGATCAGGCAGAAGAGAGGCTATGGCCGGTTGCTCACCCAACGAGAGGATGAGATCACATCGAGAGATTTTCTTTGGCAAAAAATCTTTCGGCTCTTCGATCAAAATAGGAAGGTTACGGAGGAACTCGTAGACTTCAAGCTCCCAATCGCTGGGTATCCACTTCTTCAAATTGAGGACGATCCTATGACCATACCAACCCTGCACGAGAGCACAGATGCGCATTTAAAGACCAGCCGACTCGATCAACTCACTTTAAGATTTTTTAAGGCCGAGTGCTTATGAATTAGTCGGGTTTGTATGTCAGAGAAAGCATTTGCGGAGTTGGCAAAACTAGACCTGAGCGCGGATGAAATCGCGTTCGTCTTCCTTGAGATCTCGGCCATGGCTGTAAAGACGAGCCGTCATATGCTCATCATAGATCCCGCGGACTTTTTTAACACCAAAGATGTCCTCACATTAGGAAAAGTCAACGCGATTTTGATCACGCACGAGCATTACGATCACTTCAACGTTTCAGGAACTCTCGAACTCCAAAAGGCTACGGGGGCAACAGTTGTGTGCAATCCCGGGACCTACGCTTCCCTAAACGGCAAGATTGAAAAGGAGAAACTCAAGGTTCTGGAGGCCGGGGAAACCTTGAAGGTGGACGGAATCAAGGTGACTGCTTTGGAGTCCGTGCATCCGGGGAGCAAACCTCTCGTGTTCCTAGTGGACTCTAATGGGACTAACTTCTTTCACGGGTCGGACTCGGGCTACCCGCGAGGCATCGAGAAGCATAAAGGGCGGGCGAGGGTAGCATTCGTGCCTGTGGGTACACCTTCCCCAACAGCCTCAGTAGGTGACGCAGTCAGGATGGTCAAAGCTTTGGGCTCCGAGAAGGCCGTGCCCATTCATGGATCTGGAGGAGAAGCATCGGAATTCAAGGAAAAAATTGGCGGGGAGATGCCGAAGGTCCAAGTGGTAATTCCGAAGCCATCAAAAGTACATAAATTATAACGGCTGCAGCCTTTTCTCAAACCGCCAGATGTTTAGGCGATTTTATTGTCCTTTATCCCTATGCTCCTCCCACGAGCTTTGCGGCTATCAAAGTATTATGTAAAAGCATTGCTCGAGTCATTGGGCCCACACCTCCTGGCACGGGAGTTATGTGAGACGCTTTTTCCTTCACTCGCTCGAAGTCGACATCACCCCGCAGCTTACCGCGGATGTAATTCATGCCCACATCGACTACGGTTGCACCTCTCTTGACCATCCTTTTGCCTATGACAAAACTCGGACGCTTGCCCACGGCGCTAACCAAAACATCAGCTGCCCGCGAGTGCTTCGCCAACTCAGGGGTCTTTGAGTGACAGATGACAACCGTCGCATCCCTGTCCAAAAATAGCTTCGCCAGAGGCTTGCCCACTAGATCACTTCGGTTTATTATCACCGCTACTTTTCCTCTCAGCTCAATCCCATAACGATCCAAGAGCTTCATTATCCCCCCAGGCGTGCAGGGCAATAGATCTTTTTCTAAATCGTAACCACCCAACCAAAGCTTTCCAACATTAGAAGGGTGCAACCCATCGGCATCTTTTCTGGGGTTTATCCGGGCGACCACTTTTTTCCTATCTATATGCTGCGGGAGTGGTAGCTGCACAATTATCCCATGAATTTTATCATCGTTATTCAGTCTGTCGATGAGCTCGAGTAGCTCGTGTTCAGATACACTTGGGGGGAGCTCGTGCAATTTGAAGTTAATGCCAACCTCCTCGCAATCTCTGCCCTTCCCTTGCACGTAAGTCTTTGACGAAGGTTCGCCGCCAACCAATACGGTAGCGAGAGTTGGCTTTATTCCCTGCTCATTCAGTGCTTTCACGCGCGCGGCGATGTCACGCTTCAACTCGTCCGCGAGAGCTTTGCCATCAATGATCACCGCCAAGAGGATCACCGACGCTAAAACTCCGCGCCGCGTCTCTTTCCCAGCCTGCTCCTATGCTTCGAAAGGATTGGTTTGATGGAGATTTTCACGAATTTCTCGCAGCGCTCACTGGCATCACCCAATTGTTTGGCTGGGTCTAGCAACTCATCTATTTCCTTCGCACTCAGCTTGGAGCTTATCGCCCGATCTTTTTTCAGCAGTTTTGACAACGAATTTTCCTCGCCAGCCATCACTTTTTCCCAAGCTTTAAACGAGAGTTCCCGAAGCCTTTCGTGCATGCGCTGCCTGTCCTCGCCTCGCTCAACGAGCTTCATCAGCAGAGGTTCGGTGGCTGCAAAGGGTGCATATCGCTCGAGATTTCGTTTCACCATCGCGGGGTAAACTGCAAGTTCTCGCACGATTTGATCGTAAATCATCAAACACTCATCCAAGGCTAAGAATGACTCGGCGAGCACTATCCTTCGATTAGCCGAATCGTCGAGAGTCCTCTCAAATACCATTTGCGCCGCGTTCTCCCATGCTACCTGTGGCAGAGTTGAAATGTACCTCGCTAGTGAGCACATTCGCTCGGCGCTTACAGGATTCTTCTTAAATGGCATCGCCGAAGAGCCGACTTGTGCTTTCCCGATAGGCTCGGATAACTCTCCGTAAGCAGGTGACTGTAGGTGTCTTAAATCGACCCCGAATTTGTGCGAACTCTGTGCTATGCTCGCCAAAACGGCTAGCACAAGGTAATCCAGCTTCCTCGGGTAAGTTTGAGTTGAAATCGGAAATGCCTCCAGCCCCAACTTTTCCATCACGTAACCCTCAAGTGCGCTTGGCTTGCCTTTGCCCTTCAACAACAATTGAAAACTAGCAGAAGTGCCCACCGCGCCCTTTATCCCTTTCCCTTTCACGAAATCTCTGAGCAGGCTCTCCACACAGCGAAAATCGAGCACTAAATCTTGCGCATAGCCAGCCAACCTATAGCCGAGTGTGGTTGGTTCAGCAGGCTGGAGGTGAGTCCAACCAATAGATGGCAAATTTTTATATTTTAGGATCTGCTTGGAAAGCGAGTCTAAACAGTTGACGAGTCTTGTAAGCACGAGGTCAAGTGCGGCTTTCATCCGCAAGATGTCAGCGTTGTCCTCAATGTCCATCGACGTTGCACCGAGATGGATCTTTCCGCCGCCTACAGGACATTGCTCGGCATACGCTTTGATCTCTGCCATCATGTCATGTCTTATCTTACGCTCAATCTCGTGTGCTCGCTTGAGGTCGATGTGCTTCGGGCCCATCTTTGATTTCAAATCAGCTAGCTCCCTTTGAGAAACTAAACCATATTTCGCTTGAGCTTCGGCAAGAGCCACCCAAATTTTTCTCCAAGTTGCTCTGCGATCGATCTCAGAAAAAATCTTCCTCATCTCGGGGCTGCCGTAACGCCATGTGAAAGGGGAGAGAAAAGTTCCATGATCAAATTTTTCCTCCATCTGATCGCCGCCTATCGCCAACAAATCTTCCCCCTTTTACCCCTTTAACTTTTACAGGGGACGAAAAGGAAAACTCCCTTAGAGCAGATATTTACCTTTTTGCGTGTTTTTCCACAAGAGTTTAATTCTAACCAGATGAAAAGACAAGCAGTGACAAAATGCAAAAAATCAAGCGGGCTTTGATCAGCGTCTTCGATAAAACTGGCATAGAAAAATTCGCTAGAGGACTTTCAAAACTCGGCATAGAGATCATCTCCACTGGTGGAACCGCGAAGTTCCTGAACAAGAAAGGAATCCCGATCAAAGAGGTTAGTGAAGTTACCAAGTTTCCAGAAATTTTAGAAGGGAGGGTGAAAACCCTCCATCCGGCGATCCATGGTGCCATCCTTGCTCGAAGGGACAAGCCCTCCCACATGAAGACCCTCGCCAAACGTGGGATCGCTCCCATCGACCTCGTGGTGGTCAATCTCTACCCCTTCACCGAAACTGTTGCGCGAACTGATGTGACTTTAGAAGAGGCTTTAGAAAACATCGACATCGGGGGGCCAACCCTCCTGCGAGCCGCCGCGAAGAATTATCATGCCGTTGGGGTGGTTGTCGATCCAAAGAGGTACGAGGAAGTGCTTTCTGAACTGAAGAGAAAGGGTGGGCTGAGCGAGCAAACGCGAAGGGGGCTAGCCGTCGAAGCCTTCGCCCACACGGCTGCTTATGATGCAACGATCCATAGCTACCTAGAAAATACCCGACGACGAGCGGCCGGGGGAACTTCTTTCCCCGCGGTTCTGCAGTTGACTTATCAAAGGGCCCAAGCGGTGCGATACGGCGAGAACCCGCATCAGTTAGCTGCACTTTACAAGGAGGCTCGAGCGCGGGGCATCGCTAGCGCCAAGCAACTCCAGGGTAAAGATATCTCATTTAACAACCTCGTTGACGTTGACGCTGCTTGGAGTCTGGTCAAAGAATTCGAGGAGCCGACTGCGGTGATAACCAAACATACAAATCCATGTGGGGTGGCATGTGGGGAAAACCTGCGAGAAGCTTACGAGAGGGCTCATGCCTGTGATCCAACATCTGCTTATGGAGGGATCATCGCTCTCAACCGCCCACTCGACGATGCAACAGCAAGAGAGATAACCTCAACTTTCATCGAGGCGATAATCGCCCCTAGCTACAAGGCGAATGCGTTGAAGGTTCTTAAAAAGAAGAAAAATTTGCGCGCTTTGGAACTGCCGTTTGCCGGCGAGGGTGTAGGGGGCCAACTACAATTCAAACAAATCTCGGGTGGAATACTCGCTCAGGAGGAAGACGCTTTGCTCCTCCGCCCAGAGGGAACGAAAGTGGTGACGAGGAAGAAGCCTTCTGAGGGGGAACTGGAGGATCTCGTTTTTGCATGGAAGGTTGCGAAGCACGTGAAATCGAACGCGATCGTGGTCGCGAGGAATAAACAAGCGGTGGGGGTTGGAGCTGGACAAATGAGCCGAGTTGACTCGGTGGAAATAGCTATCCACAAAGCTGGCGATAGAACGCGGGGAGCAGTACTCGCTTCCGACGCCTTCTTCCCCTTCGCCGATTCCATCCACAAAGCAGCTGATGCTGGCATCACCGCGATCATCCAGCCGGGCGGTTCAGTCCGCGACGCTGAAGTGATCGATGCCGCGAACAAGCGCGGCATCGCCATGGTCTTCACGGGGATAAGGCACTTCAAGCATTAAGAAAACCGAACCGTTCATTCTCACTGAGTATTTGTAAAAGCGCTCCTCAACTCCCTGATACACTTCAGTTGACTTTCCTTCGCTTCTTTCAAGCTCTCTCCTAGACTCATTCTCCAGCCACGTTCGATCAGGCCCTTGGATTCCTTCAAGGGCAAAAGAGGGACCGAAAGGAGCTTCTTGGTGTATTCCTCAACTCCCCTTTCTAAATCATCGTAAATCTCGTTCACAAGGCCTATCGTTTTTCCTTCTTCCGCCCTCACCTCCCTTCGGGTGAGAATCATGTCCCTAGCCAAACCATCTCCTATCAATCGAGGGAGGATTTGGATGGCACCCATGTCTGGTACCAAACCGAATTCTGGTTCTCTGATGCAAAAAACCGTCCCCGGACTCGCTATGCGTATGTCCGCAGCTAGTGCCAGTTGCATCCCACCGCCTATAGCGTATCTTTTAACGGCGGCGATCACTGGGATCTCGAGATTTCGAATATCCTGAATAATACTTTGGGCTAAGTCGATCATCTCTCGAAGCCGATCTTCATCGTGAAGGGTGGAACTGCCGAGTTCCATCATCAAATCCCTATCGAGCCCAGAACAAAAAGTATCGCCTTCTCCGCTCAGGATCAATACTCTGGCTTCGGATTTCTTCACCGTCTCCACGGCCCCCTTAAGCTCGGTAAAGAGCTGGATGTCTAACGCGTTCTTTTTTTCAGGTCTGTTCAAGCTTATTCGAGCTATTTCGTTCAGACTCAATTTCAATTTTTCCGGCATCAAAATGGGTATCCTCCCCCGTTAATTAAACATAACGAGAGAAAATACTACACCTAACCGGGAGAACGTGGGCAAAAAGAAATGTGAAACCTTTAAATAGTTGAGCTAAATGGTTGAGCGAGGTTAACCATGATAGTTATCGCAGGCTCCGCCTCCCCAAAGCTCGCTACACAAGTGGCGAAGGCGCTCAAGTGCCCCCTCACCAAGCCAGAGCTCAAGCGCTTCCCAGATGGTGAGCTTTACGTGCGAGCAAATGCCGACCTCGGGGACGAACATGCCGTCATCGTGCAGTCCACTTGCTATCCCCAAAATGATAACCTCATCGAGCTCTCTATCCTCCTCGACACAGCGAAGGATTTGGGTGCAAAACGCGTCACCGCCGTCGTGCCTTACCTCGCTTACGCCAGGCAGAACAAGCGCTTCAAACCCGGCGAGGCGATAAGCATTCGGACCATATGCAAGCTCATCGAACACGCTGGCGCGGATGACTTCCTCACCGTCGACGTGCACCAAGATGAAATCATGCGAAATTTCTCGATCCCGGCCTACAACCTCACCGCGATGCCTTTGCTGGGAAAATACATCGCCGGGCTCGGGCTCCATTACCCCGTCATCCTAGGCGCCGATCAGGGAGCACTCGAACGCGCTCGAAGGGTCGCAGCGGAGCTCGTGGCCGACTACGATTACCTCGAGAAAAAGAGGATAACCCCAAAGAAAGTTGCGACCCGGCCAAAACGACTCGAAGTTTCGAAACGAGATGTTGTCTTGGTTGATGACATCATCAGCACGGGCGGCACCATCATCGAGGCGGCTAAAATCCTCAAGCGCCAAGGTGCGCGCAAAATCATCGCTGCCTGCACTCACGGGGTGCTCGCTGGTGACGTACTGCGTAAAATCTCAGCTGCCAAAGTCAAGCCGGTCATCGTCACCGACACCATTGAAAGTCGAGTTAGCATGGTCTCCGCCGCCCCGGTTATCGCGGGTGCGATCAGGTAGGTTTTAAATGCGAAGTTTAATGTTCGTGCTCTCGGGCGAGCATCCGACATTGCCGGCTGCTGAAACCCTAGCCGCGATCAGGGCTGAGCGCCGAG
>CAZWMM010000015.1:0-9280 GCA_964634985.1 Hadarchaeota archaeon (SeqCode) | reverse complement strand
CAGTGCCCTTCGGCGGAAAGATGTTCGAGAAGCAGAAGAACTTGTACCCCCTTCGATCATGCAATTTGACGTAGGGCGTTTCATCGAGTAATCCATAGATGAACCCCTGAAGCTTATGATGATACTTCATGTCGTACGCTTGGTCCTTCAGCGCTCGGAGCTTCAAGAGGAGGCGCATTTGAACCAAAAATATATCTTGAGGGCTTCTTTAATCGTTTGCTAAAAAGTACTTTCCAAGTGAATTTGTGAAATGTAAGGAGAGTCATTTTTTAGGAGCAAAGCTGATTTTTCTAATAGATTTAATAACTACTCATAATTGGGGAGAAAATGACATTAACAACTATCCCAATCCAAAAAAAGACTAGGGATTTGCTGCGGCAGTTTGGAACCAAAGGAAAAACTTATGATCAGATTATCCGCGAGCTCATTGAGATACGACAAGCGTTTATCGGCGATCTTTACCACATTCTTGAGGAAGAGGAATTTGCCCCTCTAGATGAGATAGCACGCAGGTATGGCATCAAACTCAAACAGGCTAAGATATCGCGTTCTCGTTAGCGAGAGCCTAAAAAAACAGATTAAAATCAAACCAGCGCCAAGACTTTTGGAGATTGTGGGTAGGAGTTGTGATCGATGCTCGCAGTACTCTCAGGTGGCACGGGTACTCCAAAACTCATCCAAGGACTAATGCAACTGCTTGAGCAGGAAAAGCTATCTGTCATCGTGAACACGGCTGAGGATCTAGAGGTCTCTGGCCTGAATGTCTCTCCAGACCAAGATACAGTTATGTATACACTTGCTGGCATCATCAACGAAGAAACTTGGTATGGAATCCGAGGCGACACCTTCGAATGCCATGAAATGTTCAAGCGCTTGGGCTGGAAAGAGTTGCTTAGGATAGGCGACCGAGATCGAGCGATAAAGTTGCGACGGACGCTCATGCTGAAGCAAGGAAAATCGCTTTCGGAAGCTACGAAAGAACTCTGCATGCGACTCGGGGTCAGAGCGCAGGTCACCCCCATGTCCAACGATCGCGTTCGAACACGCATAGACACAGAGGAGGGACCCATGAGTTTTCACGAATTTTGGATATCGAAACGCGCTAGAGTTAAAGTTCGTGGGGTCTCATTCGAGGGGGCGGAGGAAGCGGGGCCCGCACCCGGAGTGATGGATACCATAGATAAAAGCGAAGCCATCATCATCGGTCCAAGCAATCCCGTGACGAGCATAGGGCCCATTCTAGCCATCGAGGAGATCAGGGCAGCGCTATCTGAAAATAGGAAAAAAGTGCTGGCGGTGAGTCCGATCGTTGGCAATGCGCCTGTGAGCGGCCCTGCTGGGGTATTGATGCAAGGGTTAGGTTACGAGGTGAATCCAAAGGGTGTGGCGCAGATTTATCAAGACATAGCGGGCACCTTCCTCATCCACGAGAGCGACGAAGCCTTTGCGCAGCCAATCGATAGATTCGGGATGCAAACCGCTTTGACCGATTTGCTCATGCCAGACCTCCAATCGAGAGTAAGACTTGCGCGCGCAGTGATTAGACTCACTGGAACGGTTGGCAAAACGACAAGGTCCTAGGCGCGCAAACCATCGCCGTGTTAACAGACCTGATGCGGCGGCGTTCAAATGCAGTTGCAACGGTAAGGAGAAACTTTAATTTGGGTGAATTGAGGGATTGTTGGCGAGACGATGTACAAAAGAATGCTTCTTTGCGTGACTGAGGCAACTCCTGAAGAGGTGGTTCAAACCGCGGTCAAGCTCTGCTCAAAAAATACTGAAGTCATCGTGGTGCATGTCGTCCATCTTCTGAGCGATTTCGTCAGGAAGGAAGTTTCAGAGAAATTCTCTTGGGTGGTCGACCTTTTCAGGAAGGTCGGGCTGAAAAGTAGGCTTGAGATAGCCGAGTCCACCGATACCAAAAAAGCGATCATAGCATTCGCCAAGAAAAATTCCTGCGATGTCATCGTGACTGGCACAATCCCGAAGAAGGGCTTGCTGGGATTTTTCTCAGAAAGCATCTCGGACTACATTGTAAAAAATGCCCCATGTACGGTCATCCTTGTGAGAAAGGCTGGGCAGCCGGTGTAATCGAGCAATAAGGGCATCGGGTGACGTTTTTGAACGATCTTTCCCTAGTGCCAATTCTAGTTTTTGCCGCGACGATTTATTTGGTTTTCAAACGTCCACTGGTTAAGGTCCCTTTCACATCGAGATACCTGCGGATAGACTACGGGTGGGGCCCAATTCTAGGAGTCATCATCCTGTTCGCGACGCTCTCGATAGGCGTTGACACCATCGCCAAGGGCATCATCGGGAGCGGCAACGTGAAACCGTATTCGATACTCATCCTCCTCATGTCCCTCTCGTACATCTGCGTCTCGCTGGATTACACGGGTTTTTTTGAGTACATCTCGTTACGCGTCGTGAGAGCTTCCAAGAACTCAGGCAGGAGGCTCTTTGTGTATTTCTTCCTGCTCGCAGCGTTTCTCACACTTTTCACCGATAACGACATCGTGATCCTGACGATGACTCTCATCATATTCTACTTCAGCAAGAACGCAAGGATAGACCCGATCCCGTTTTTGTTCGCTGAGTTTTTTGCCGTGAATATCATGGGCATGGCACTCTACATTGGGAACCCGACTAACATAATAGTCGCGGATGCTTACGGGCTCTCATTTATAGAGTTCGCGAAGTGGATGTTCTTACCGTCCATTCTCGCGGCCCTTACATGCCTCCTCCTGCTCTGGCTGGTCTTCCGGCGAAGGATACCGAGCAGATTCGAAACGCCAAAAATCGACCCCCGCTCGGCCCTCAAGAACAGGAATGGAGCCATGTTCGGTTCGGTCATTTTGGCGTTGACAATTGTTTTCATGAGCCTTCCCACTGGCTGGACTGGTATCCCGATATGGGCTATCCCCCTGTTTTTTGCGATCGTAATGTTCCTGCACGATGCTGCGTCTTACCGCTTCGGCGTATCGACCATCTCGTCCAGGGTGCCGTGGAAGATAGTGCCCTTTCTTATAGGACTTTTCATCATAGTTGAGAGCCTTGCCTCTACTGGCTGGACCGATCTGTTTGCGTCCCAATTCTCCAAAATCTCCGGAAGCTTGATCCTAACGATATTTAGCATATGCTTTCTGTCCTCCCTCGCGGCAGGCGTTATGAACAACCACCCGATGACGATATTCTTCGTAAGAGTTTTCCATAGCCCCTCCTTCACATATACCCCTGCGACCAATTTAGGTTCGAATGTGGCATTGATTGCTGGCAGCAATTTCGGGGCGAACTTCACGCTGATAGGCTCACTTGCCGGCATAATGTGGGCAAAGATCCTCTCCGACAAAGGATGTTCGATTTCCTTCTCGGAGTTCTCAAAGTACGGTTTCATCATCATGCCCATCGTGATCACCGTGGCATGTTTGACATTGGTAGCGGAGTTGATGATATGGGGCTAGGAAAACATCGTTGCGAGATTGTTAATTTTTTTTGATGCAAAGGGTGCTTGTGGTTAAATGCTTCGGACATTTATAGCAATCGATATCGACGAGGTGGTCAGGCAGAAGCTGGCCGCCGCTCGAGCAGTTGGCAGCGACGGGGACAGGGCTCAAGCTCGTCGAACCACCCAACATTCACGCGACGATGAAGTTCCTAGGAAATGCCTGAAGACAAGCCCGGCGCAGAGTCGCTGGAAAGGGCCGCTATGGAAACGGCGCCATTGATTTTCAAATTAGCTCGTAAGTCGTTGTTCTCTTCCTAGGCAACCGCCCGAGCTCTAGGACGAGATGCTCTAGCTGCTCTGGGAGCATCACTTGTTGCTCCCCCCCTGCAGCCCGCGTTATGTTTTCCTCTAGCAACGTGCCTCCGAGGTCGTTCGTCCCGGCGCCCAGCATGAGCTGCGCCCCATGGGGCCCCAGCTTCACCCAGGATGCTTGGATGTTGTCGATGAATCCTGCGAGCATCACCCTCGAGACAGCATGGACGCGAAGGTTCTCAACGATACTCGGGGGGGAAATAACTGTTCCTTCACGCCAAAGCAGCGTGTTGTGAGGCATGAACGCTAACGGAACGAATTCCGTAAAGCCGTGGGTTTCACGTTGAATATCGCGGATGATCGTGAGGTGTTCAGCTCGATCGCGCGGTGTCTCCACGTGGCCATACATCATAGTTGCAGTCGTTGGAAGCCCCAAACGATGACAAGTTTTGATGGTTTCAACCCATTTGCTCGTGCCAATTTTTTTCGGGCAAACAATGCTTCGAACGCGATCGACCAAGATTTCGGCAGCTGTTCCAGGAACCGAGTTCAAGCCTGCATTCCTGAGTGCCTCGATCACCTCTTTAACTTGCATGCCTTCACGCGTAGCGATATGGCATAGCTCAGCGGGAGAAAAAGCGTGAATGTGAATGTTTGACGAGATTCTTCTAATGGTTCGAATTATGTCGAGGTAATTCCTTAAACCAAACTCCGGATGCAAGCCTCCCTGAACACATACTTCGGTTGCCCCAAAGCGCACAGCCTCACTAACTTTCTCTGCGATTTGCTCTGATCCCAGCACATAGGCGTCCGGATCCCCAGGTGATCGTCGGAAGGCGCAGAACCTACAGCTGCCGACGCATATGTTGGAGAAATTCAGATTTCGGTTGTTGATGTAAGTGACGACTTCCCCGACCGCTCGATGCCTTAACTCGTCCGCCGCTGCGATAAGAGCGTGTAGTTCTGGACCCTCGGCCCGCAGTAAGCGTTCTCCATCGGTAACGCTAAGCTCCTCACCGGTGAGCGCACGATCAAGGATTTCACGGAACTCTAAGTCGATCTTAGCCCAAGGTTCAGCTCGCGCGATATCCGTCCTCGTCGGCAAGCTCAAAAACACGTTTTCTCACCTCCTTAGACATGAAATGTGAAGCTCTGACGTACTGTGGGTAAATTGGCAAGCGCTCGCGCGGCACGAAGCCAGCCTTTTTTATTGTGGATCGAAGATCTTGGACGCTTGGCCAAGGATTGTCAGGGTTTATGAAATCAGGCGATACTGGGGAGATGCCTCCAAAATCGTTCGCCCCGGCGAGTATAATGGCTTCAACCACCTTTTCGAGTTTACTTCCTTCTTTTAAAACTCCTCCATTACCCAAAAGATTTGGAGGCACTTGCAAGTTCATCTCAGGCATGATCGAGCGCGCGAGGGCAACGGTCTTGAGAATCTCCGACTCGCTAGGTCTCGAGTAGTTCTCCATTGGCGTGTTCGGCTTGGGCTCGAAAGGCTGGATGATGATTTCTTGAATATGGCCGTAGCGTTCATGCAGCTCCTTGAGGGCGAGCAGCGATTTGATGCGGTCTTCGAAACTCTCACCCACTCCAACGATCAGCCCCGTAGTGAAGGGGATCTTGAGCTTGCCAGCATTTTCAATGGTTTTCAGACGGAGCTTTGGACCCTTTCCAGGGCTCTGCTGGTGTGCTGGTAGCTCGGCGGCGCACTCGAGCATCAGCCCCATGCTCGCGTTGTAGCGGCGCAGGCGTCGGAGTTCTAATTTGCTTAGCAGACCTGCGTTGGTGTGGGGAAGCAGACCGAGATCCAGAATTTGTTGGCATAAAGCTTCAAGATAGCGTACGGTGCTTGAGTACCCGAATTCCTTGAGTTTCTTCCTTGCTTCAGCATAAATTTCAGGTCGTTCACCAAGCGTTAGCAGGGCCTCTGAGCATCTAGCGACTTTGGCTCGCCCAACGAGTTCGATCACTTCCCCGGGGGACATGAACCAGGCTCCATTGTCGGGCTCCCGCCTGAATCCACAGTAATCGCAACTGTTTCGGCATAGGTTTGTAACTGGCAGGAATACATTGCGGGAGTAGCTGATCTCTCGCACGGATTGTGGACCGGATTCCAATCAAGCACCATCATAAAAGTGCACGACGTTATAAATGTGTGTTTGATTGCATGCCTGTATTGGCAATCGTTCCAGTCAAGAGCCTAGGCGATGCGAAGTCGAGCTTGAGTTCGAGGCTAACTCCTGCGCAGCGTCAACAACTCGTGCTCTCGATGCTCGCGGACGTGCTCAACACCGTTCATAGATCACCTTCCCTTAAAGGCGCCGTTGTCGTCTCACCCGACAAAAAAGTATTGGATTTCGCCCACCTGCACAGCGCAGACCATCTGGTTGAACCGGGACTCGGGCTTAACGAAGCTCTGAAGCTAGCGATTCGCCGCGCAATCGCTAAAGGTGTGACCGAAGTTTTGATTTTGCCAGCGGATTTACCGTTGCTCAAAACTTCAGACGTTGAGAACATCGTTACTATGGCTTCCTCACCTAAAGAAGTTGTGATCGCTCCTTCCAAGGCGAACGGCACGAACGCCCTTTTCCTACGCCCTCCCAATATTATAAACCTAAGATTCGGAGGTGAGAGTTTTCCTCTACACATGAGAGAAGCTTTTCAAGCCGGGGTGAAGCCACGAATCTATCGTTCCTCAACCGTAGCCCTTGACATCGATGATGTATCTGATCTCGCTATCATCGAAGCCCAAGGGGAAGGTACTCGCGCTCACCAGTTCCTCAAAGCTCTTCGTTCACTTCAGAAAACCAAAGGCAAATCTGTACAACACAGTTTTAAATAGTACTTTGCCTAAAATGGTGCGGTTGGTGATGGGGTGCCCCAAACTAAATTTCTCCTAGATGAGAATGAAATCCCCAAGGCATGGTACAACATTCAAGCCGATCTCCCAACTCCTCTCGACCCGCCCTTAAATCCGGCGACCGGGGAACCGATCGGCCCCGAAGCGTTGGCTCCAATTTTTCCAATGGAGCTTATAAAGCAGGAAGTAAGCAGGGAGCGATGGATCCCCATACCTGAAGAGGTCCGGGAGATCTACCGACTTTGGAGACCAACACCTTTGTATCGAGCAGTCCGATTAGAAAAAGCTCTGAAAACACCAGCGAAAATTTACTACAAATGGGAAGGCGTGAGCCCACCCGGGAGCCACAAACCCAACACGGCGGTCGCGCAGGCATATTACAACATGAAAGAGGGCGTGAAGAGAATGACTACGGAGACGGGGGCAGGTCAATGGGGCAGCTCGCTCGCCTTCGGCACTTGTTTGTTCGGCCTAGAGTGCACGGTCTACATGGTCAAAGTCAGTTATGAACAAAAGCCCTACCGGCGGATCCTGATGGAAACTTGGGGGGCCGAGTGCATCCCGAGTCCCAGCAAGCGGACGAAATTTGGAAAGTTCATGTTGAAGAAGGATCCTAAGTGCCCCGGGAGTTTGGGAATCGCGATCTCGGAGGCAATCGAAGACGCCGCGACCCATGAGGACACGAAGTATTCGCTTGGGAGCGTTCTAAACCATGTCTTGTTGCATCAGACGGTCGTGGGTCTGGAGTGTAAGCGACAGTTCGAGCTAGCCGGAGATTACCCCGATGTGATGTTCGGATGCGTTGGTGGTGGGAGCAACTTCTCAGGCGCCTGCTTCCCGTTCATTGCGGACAAGCTCACGGGCAAAAAGCCAGAGCTGAGAGCCGTGGCATGCGAACCAAAAGCATGTCCGACCCTGACTAAGGGTCCGTATATGTACGATCACGGGGACACTGCAAAAATGACTCCTTTGCTCATGATGTACACGCTCGGCCACACCTTCGTCCCACCACCAATCCATAGCGGCGGTTTAAGGTACCACGGCGATGCACCATCACTCTGTAAACTCGTGAACGAGCGGGTCATGGAAGCGGTTGCGTACCATCAAAACGAGGTGTTTAAAGCAGCGGTCACTTTTGCACGCGCCGAGGGTTTCCTCGTGGCCCCGGAAACTGCGCACTGCGTGAAAGGGGCTATTGATGAAGCACTGCGGTGCAAGAAGACTGGCGAGGAAAAAGTTATCTTCTTCGCGAACAGCGGCCATGGACATTTCGATCTCGCGGCTTACGACGAGTACCTCGCTGGAAAATTGATCGATTACGAATATCCAGCTAAGTTAGTCAAAAAAGCGCTTGCCTTGGTACCAAAAGTACGATGAGTACGTTTACGTGCTCGAGTAATCACATACGGATTTCGAAGCGCCTCAGTCCGCCCATCAATCTAATCATCGCTCAGCTCAGACGATGTCGTAACATCATTGGCATTTAATGGTTTCTTTAGCCAAATAAGAATATTGTGGAGGTCAGTAGCCGAACATCTTCTCGGGTTTGGGTTTCTCTGGGATCCTCGTGGGGGGCAAAACCTTCGCTATCCCTCGTTCGAAATCCTTCCACTCAACTCGCTCTCTTCCCTCGCGGATCGCAAACATTCCAGCTTCGGTGCATATTGCCTTGATGTCCGCACCCGTCGCGTATTCGGTTCTTCTGGCGAGTTCCTTTAGGTCCATATCCTTCGCCACGTTCATCCCCTTGGTGTGGATTTTAAAGATCATTGCCCGCGCTTTCTCATCTGGAAGGGGGAAGTGGATCAACCTGTCGAAGCGTCCGGGGCGAAGCAAGGCTGGGTCTAAGATGTCCGGGCGATTTGTGGCTGCCAAGATCTTGACATCGCCGCGTGGATCAAAACCGTCTATTTCCGCCAGCAGTTGCATTAGCGTGCGATGGACCTCTCGATCCCCGCTCGTTGAAGTATCGAGACGACGGGCCGCAATCGCATCCAGCTCGTCGACGAAGACTACACTAGGGGCCTTTTCCTTAGCGAGTTCAAACATCTCGCGCACTATCCTAGCCCCCTCACCGATATATTTCTGCACGAGTTCTGAACCTACCACTCTGATGAAGGTAGCTTTGGTTTCATGAGCTACCGCTCTGGCGAGTAAAGTTTTCCCCGTGCCTGGGGTACCGTAGAGGAGAACCCCCCGGGGTGGCTCGATCCCAACCTTCTTGAATAGCCCTGGTTTGAGTAACGGGAGCTCGACGCTTTCCTTGATTTCTCGAATTTGATCCTCTAGCCCGCCAACATCGTCGTAAGTGACATCAGGCGTCTCTTCTATTTCCATCCCAAGGACGAGCGGATCTTTCTTTGATGGTAGCACCTCCATTATGCTGAAATTACGCTGGTTGAGCGCGACCCGCGCACCGGGCTTGAGCTGCTCGGGCTTGATGAACTGTGAGACGGTGACGACGAAGTGTGGCCCAGCGCTGCTCCGAACGATCGCGCGCCCATTCTCCAGCAAATCGAGCAGGGTTGCTGAGATCAATGGTGGCGCACGCATGCGGTCGAAATCAGCCTGAAGGCTTTTGAGTTCACGTTCGATCTGCAAGTAGTGGCTCTGAAGCGAGCGTTTTTCATGCTCCAAGTCGCGGACGCGGTGCTCCA
>CAZWMM010000014.1:0-9302 GCA_964634985.1 Hadarchaeota archaeon (SeqCode) | reverse complement strand
GCTGATGAGTAGATATGAAGTTTGGTAGAAAGTTTAGGTATACTCAATTCGCTGTCTAAATTCTTCTTGCTTGCCAACATTGAAATTTCGTACGGGACGGTAATACCCCGTGACGCGAGAATAAACCTCCGCTTCCCTTCCGCAAGAAGGACATTTCGGATATTCACCTGGGATGAATCCATGGTCGCCACATATGGTGTAAGTGGGAGTAACCGTGAAGTAGGGAAGCTTTGTGTTGGAAGCCACTTTTCTGACCAGGCTTCTGCAGCTCTCCCCATCCTCCAAACTTTCGCCCAAAAAGATGTGGAAGACGGTGCCCCCCGTATAGAGTGTCTGAAGCTCCTCCTGGTGCTTTAAAGCTTCAACGAGATCCATCCCGCTGTTCACGGGCAGGCAGGTGGAATTGGTGTAATAAGGAGTCCCATCGCCAGCAGTTTTTATATCCAGATACTTTCGCTTGTCGATCTTCGCGAGTCTGTAACTAACTCCCTCGGCTGGAGTTGCCTCGAGATTGTATAGGTTGCCTGTCTCCTTTTGAAAACGTCTGATTTGCCTGAGCATGAACCTCAGCGTCTCGGAGGCGAACTTCTTGCCCTCATTCGCCGCTATGCTGCACCCGAGAAGATTCAGACATGCTTCGTTCATCCCCACCAAGCCTATGGTTGAGAAGTGGTTGTTCAGGGTGCCGAGGTAGCGTTTGGAGAATGGTAGCAGGCCGTTATCCATGTTTTTCTTCACCATCTCACGTTTGGCCTCCAGCGAGATTCTGGCCAATTCCATGATGTGCTCCAATCTTTCGAAGAACTCGTCCTCGCTTCTGGAGAGATAACCCAAGCGAGGCATGTTTATAGTGACGACTCCCACTGAACCAGTAGAGTCCCCAGAGCCGAAGAGTCCACCGGTCACATTCCTTCGCAACTCTGTCAGTGACAACCTCAAATGACAGCACATACTGCGAACATCGCTCGGTCTCAGGTCGCTGTTTATGAAGTTCTGGAAGTAGGGAAGACCATATTTCGCGGTCATCTCGAACAGTGCCGATGATACACCGTTGTCCCATTCAAAATCCTTGGTTAAGCTGAAAGTCGGGATGGGGAAAGTAAATGGACGACCATTCATGTCGCCCTCCATCATGACCTTCATGAGCGCGCTATTTATCATGTTCATTTCTTCAGTGTATTCCTCGTAAGTTTTGTCGCCCAACTTGCCGCCAATCGCTACATGCTGGCCTGCGAGGTCCTCCGGAACGGTCAGATCAAGCGTGATGTTCGTGAAGGGAGTATTGCCAGTTATGAAGACTTTTCCTTTTCTTCGCGCAACAAATGTTTCATTTTTAGTTGTAGGACACCAAACCTTTCCCTTGTACCTCACCCTGTCGAGATGTGTGATGTTTGTGGTATCATTCCTTATTATATTGATTTCCCAAATTCCATTATCTTTTCTTTGTCTGTTGGTCGTTCCGTATCCACAAAGGGCGCAGAGAGCTTGGACCTGATTTTTTGTTCTTTCATCCTTTGTAGACAAGCGGACCCTACCATTTTCTTCGACATGCCCATCTCCTTTCACGAGGGTATCGACGAACAACTTTATCTGTTGTGAATTCAATTCGTGAATGAAACGTGGAATTTCCTTAGAGCTCATAAATTGTCTTACCCATTTAGAGCTGGATTGACCGAGCCTGAATCTGATACACGGTGCTTTTCCAAATCCATGAACACGTTTTGTTTCATCCCATCGAAGCCCGAGAGCCCGCAAACAGTTCCTTATTTCCTCACATTTTCCATTGTTCTTCTCCGATTGGTATATGGAAACTCTACCCCTACCCTCAGAGAATGTGCCCTCTGTTACCAACCAAGCACATAATTGGGTCAAAGCGTCATTAACTTCCTTAGTGTTATCGACTTTTGCCGCGATGGGTACGAGCACCGGTGTTTTAAACTTAAAAAGTTCTTCTGCCTCTCTCAACTCAAATCTTGAAGAATTGAACTTTTTCCTAACAACTTTATGATTGGGGGTAACGAGCTGGTCTTGAACTCGGTTCTTGAGACGCACAAGGTACCCATCGTAATCGTAAGACGCTATCCTTTCTGGCTTGAGAAATTCTATCTTATCACTCTCTATGTTAAAAGTAGCAATTTCGTCTTCATCACCGATTTCATGGTATTTTTTCCAACCGTTAGAAGTGAGGGCTTCAGTATCTTCTGAAACACATTGTCCGCCCCAACGCGATGCGATGTTTAGGTTGAACACGAAAGTCTGCATCGCCTGTTTCACCTGCTTGTGGTTCAGCAGGTCTCTTCGCACGAAAGGTGCCAGCAAGACATCAATAGAGTTAAACGCCTGAGCCCCAGCCCACTCGTTTTGCAAACTCCCGATGAAATTGGCCATCTGCAGCAATGCCGTGTCGAGATGTGCCGGAGGATTAGATGCCACTTTGCCAGGAATCCCATTGAACCCTTCCGTCAAAAGCTGGCGCAAATTCCATCCAGCACAGTAGCCAACTATACCGGAACCCAAGTCGTGGATATGCATATCTCCATTGGTATGCGCATCCGCGACCTCCATTGAGTAGATTTTGTCAAGCGTGTAATTTGCTACTACTGAAGTGGCTACGTGAAATAGCAAACCTGAATACGAATATCCCATGTTGCTGTTCTCCCTGACTCGCCAGTCACGTCCACCCAGATAATCATCAACTATGTTTTCAACTTCGAGAAACGTGGATTTGAGCTTCCTCATTTCCTCGTGCTGTTTGCGGTAGAGGATATATGCCTTGGCGGTCTTCGCATGACCCTGTTCGATCAAAACTTTTTCTACCAAGTCCTGGATTTCCTCAACGCTTGGGATTTTACCCACATATTTTTCATCCAGAATTTTTATGACTTCGCCAGACAGCCTCTCCGCGGTTCTTCGGTCCCGCCCGCCGACCTCGACCGCAGCTGAGAAAATTGCGTTGGTGATCTGCTCTCGATCGAAATCTACTACCCTGCCGTCGCGCTTCCGAACTTTTTTGATGATCTCACTCATGTTGACATCTCACGCCCGCTCTACCTTACAGACAAGGTTCAATTCATCGAAATTCCCGCACTGCAAGCAAACACCGAGATCACTTCTGTGCATGGGATCAATCCTCGCGCAACCGGCTCTATTCAAAAAATTGTATCGCCCCCTCTCAACAAATTCAACCACCTCTTCCCCATCACCTTGCCTTAACAGCTCCGCCACTTTTTTAATTCTCTCAACCGCTATTCTCCTCTCTCGCCCACTCACTCTTTTGATACCTCTTCTCATGTCGACCTCGCCCCCCTCACCTTGCACACCTGGAAATTGAGAGTGACCTGCTTTTGAACCTCATGAAGAAATTCAAGCGGGTAAGGTGCAACCTTGGAGTATTTCTCGTCCACGTGCGAATTGTTGGACTTAAATTGCTGGAGACAATACCGCTTTGCACCGCCTATCCGCTCGGCGATTTGGGTGATATCGTCCTTGCTTAGGAGACCTGGCACCACCGTGGTCCTGAACTCGTAATCTACTCCGTTTGAACTTAGGAGCAAATCGATGCTTTTTTCAACCTCTCCCAGCGCCCCATTTGCTTGAATACCGATCGCCGCTTGATACTTATCCTCAACGAGGGGTGCTTTCACATCCAGCGCGACGTAATCAACGAGGTGTTTCTCGAACAGCTCCGCCAACATTTTTGAATTTGATCCGTTTGTGTCGAGCTTAACGCTGTAGCCCATCTTTTTCACTTTTTCCAGAAAGCTCGGTAAGCCCGGGTGGATCGTTGGTTCACCACCAGTTACCACTACCCCGTCTAGCCATTCCCTCCTAGCCTCCAAGTACTCCAGAATTTCTCCCTCCCGCAAAGATGGCGATTGCTCGGAATTCAGAACTAGGTTTCGATTGTAGCAGAATGGGCATCTGAAGTTACATCCCCCCACGAACACGATGGCAGCGATCTTCCCGGGGTAATCCAGCAAGGAGATTTTCTGGAGTCCTTTGAAAACTACCCCGCTGCTTTCGTTCGCCCCATGAGAAGAGGCGGGGCGGCTTGGACAGAGGAGGTGGGAATTTTGCCGCCCCGCCTGACTCCCCGTTTCTGGAGGCTGGACCGAGGAGAGAGAGTCGACTTCATCGGTTAAACTTTCCATCAATCTCAACCTGACGCGTTATCATTTATGTAACACAATATTTAAATGTTACGTTTTATGTAACACGTAACGGGGAAAATGCAAGTCCTTAGGAGAAGTAAAGCGGCTGAGATATTGTTGGCGTTGCTTAAAGAACCGAAGCACGTTAGGGAGCTGCAGGGGGAAGTGGGGGGGAGCGCGCTAACGGTTGAAATGCGAATCCAAGAAATGCTGAAAGAAGGATTCATCGAAGAGGAGAAGTCTGAAGCTTGGCCATTCAGAAAAACGTTGAGATTGACGGAGCAGGGGAGAAAAGTGGCTTCTTTCTTTAAGCTCGAAACTACTCTCTTAGTCCCGCCTCCAAAGGTCAGCACCGAGAAAGCGAAAGAAAAGGGAAAGTGGTTGCTCGCTCTCTTGCATGCGGTGGGTGGAGCTGTTGAGGGGAGCACGCGCCTCCAGAAGTTGTTTTTCTTGGCGAAGCACGAGTTTGGGCTCCGAGAAATTCCATACAATTTCTTGCCGTTCCTCCACGGACCGTTTTCTGCAAATATCAACGACGATGCCCTTGATCTTGAAACTGCAGGGCTTGTTCAGATGCAAAGGGAAATGGTCGAACCAACACTTTACGCTTTGACCCCGAAGGGAAAGCGCATGGCAGAGGAGATCTATGAAAAAGCTCCGGAGGAATACAAGAAGGCTCTTTCCAAGGTGAAGAGATTCAACCAGATGGCGCTCGCTGAACTCCTAAAATACGTGTATTCGAAGTATCCGAAAGAGAGCAAGGTTTAGATCAGCCTTCCCAATCTGCCCATTTTTTAAAAATCTTTTCTTGGACTTCGGTAGCCTCGGACAAACTGAATGGACTTTCTACTTTTCCCATCTCTTCTTTAACGGGAATGAAAACGTTCGTGTTCGGATTTTTAAACGGGCAGGGGGGATAATAGGGATGCTGTTCTCCCTTTCGCACTCCGGTCACATCGCTCTCGGGACAAACGCCTCGCATGAAACCCCGGCATCCGATTAACCCCCTCGCGATCGGCAGTCGCTCGAGTAAGGAAAAATAGATTTGGGCCGCCAGACATCTGAATTCTGGGGATGTCCTAACACAGAGGCGCAGGCCCAGCAGATTCAATAGAGACCGCAGATTTATCGTAACGTGGTAAATTCCAACCGCTTGACAAAAGGGTAGAGCGTATCTTGCAGATTCTATCGGCACCCCTTTCTCCAAAAGTTTCTCATAGGTTTCTATCCCCTGCGAAATGCTTTTCCAGAATTCCTGCCTTATCAGGTTTTCGCGTTTCAATTTTAACAGATGCCAAGGCAGAATCACTTCGTAGACTGGCTTCTCCTTATCAATTCCCTCGTCGGCTTTGATGTACCTCGTCGAATAACCGCTGTGGCTGACTATTCTGTGCTCCAGTAGCTCGCAAGCGTTCCCTTTGGTCATTTTTAGATCAAATTTTATAACTATGTGTTCCAACGCCGAACCATAGTCGTTCCTAACTATCATTTTGAAGATATCTTCGTCTCGAACTACTGGTGGAACCCCAGAGACTCTTGCCGAATAAGCCACTTCTCTCCAAGCGTTTTCTCCCCCCACTACCTCAAAATTCCAAATTTGAGGTTTCACAGCTTCTATTTTCATACAATCATTTTTATGCAGCTATGAGTTTCACCATCAATTCAACACGGTTTTTCTATTCTTAACGGTTTTCCATAGCGAAATCCCAAGATTTTTACTCGGTCTATTCAATGAGAAATAGGCGATAGGTTGCGATTCGAGCTCAAGGCTAAGTGCACCTTCAACCGTGAAATCAGACGAGCGAAAGCCGACCTAAAGGCCGGGATAGCTAGAGCCCAGCCCCTCCTTTTAAAAGGCGTCCCCAAGGGCAAGGAGGCCGAGGCCGCCAGGGTCGTCCGGTGGCGCATCGTCGGTAAGGGGCTTGAGATCAATATAGAGTCCGGCCGCTACGTTCGCGCGCACGATGCTTTGCTCAGGCTAATCAAGCTCCTAAGGGAAGAACTTGGGAAGAAGCACAAGCTAGGCATACGCGGGGTTCGGGCACTTGAATATCACGTGCATTTACCCCCCGCGCCACTCTCTGAACAGATGAAAAAGGAGCTCTCCAACTTACCGTGTAAAACTAAAGTTGATAGGCGGGGGGTGGATCTGATTCTACGTGATCTGAGCGAGGTGGATCTGCGCGGGCGCTTCGTGGACCGACTCGTTTCAATGGCCGAGGACATCCTCGCTCACGCACCTGCTCCAGCCGCCGCGCCCAAGGTCGTTCGCGCAGGAAAACCAGTAGAGCATCCTTTCAAGGAGGATCCATTCGAGGTGGCGAAGCAGCTGGGGTGGATAACGGAATTTCCGGGGCGCGGGCAGTGGATTTACGCAGCACCCTACGCTAAGCTGCTTCGAGCGCTTGAGGACCTGGTTATCGAGCAGATCGCGCTCCCGCTAGGCTTCGAGGAAACAATGTTTCCGAAGCTCATCCCGCTGGAGGTGATGCAGCGAATGCCGGGCTACTTAGATGGGGTTCCCGAGGGCATGTACTACGTTTGTCCGCCCCCCCGAGAGCCGGAAGTCTTCTCAAGCTTCAAGCAGAAGCTCAAGCTCACCAAGCGAGTGCCGGTGGATGAGCTCAAGCGAAGCCTCAAAGCACCCGCTTATGTTTTAGCCCCAGCGCAGTGCGAGCCCTTCTACCAGATGTTCAGTCGCCAGCGAGTAAAGCTAGAGGATCTGCCTATCAAGCTCTTCGACCGCAGCGGATGGACCTATCGGTGGGAGGGGGGAGGCGTCGAGGGCTTCGTCCGCACGCAGGAGTTCAGAAGGATCGAGTTCGTTTTCCTCGGGGACCCAGTAGATTCGGTCAATATTCGAGACGAGGTGTTGGACCGAAGTGTTGGGTTAGCCGATGAGCTTGGGCTCGAGTGGCAGCTTTTAGTTGCAACTCCCTTCTACATGCGCGAGGGGGGCATCGGGGTCGACGTCGGCGATAGCCGTAAGGTGGCGACCTATGATCTTGAGGTGGCGCTCCCCTACAAGCAGGGGTGGCTTGAGCTCGGTTCGTATAATGTTCATCGGACGAAGTTCGTGGAAACTTTTAAGATCAAGGAGGTAAAGAATCGGGAAGTCTGGACCGGGTGCTGCGGTTTCGGCACGACTAGGTGGGTCGCGGGATTTCTCGCGCAACATGGGTTCGATGCTTTGCGGTGGCCGGAGCTCGTACGGAAGCGCGTTGAGCCGCTGCCTCGGGTGCCAAAAGGGGTCGAGTAAAATGGCTGAGGAGAAGAAGCGTGTCGTGAAGAAGTCATGGCGGGAGAAGGAGTGGTACGACATCGTCGCTCCACCCATGTTCGGCAGTGCCAAGATAGGTGAGACCCCTGCCTTGGAGGAGCGCCAGCCACTTGGGCGTGTCTTCGAAACAACCCTCGGCGACCTCATCGACGATTTCTCGAAGTCTCACGTCAAGCTCCTCTTCCAGATCAAAAGCGTTGAGGGGAACCGCGCGCTCACGAGCTTCATAGGTCACGACATGGCCCGCGATTATGTCAGGAGTCAATTCAGACGGAGGGCGACGAAGGTCGATGATATCTCTACGGTGACGACCCGGGATGGATTTAAGCTAAGGGTGAGTTCGATGGTCACGACCCCGAGGCGGATCCAGAGTTCACGGGTCGACGCCATCCGCGGAGGCATGCGAAAGGTCGTCGGGGAGCGGGCCCGAGAGCGAACCTTTGATCAGTTCGTGCAGGAAGTCGTGCTTGGAAAGCTCTCCGCTGACATCTACAAGGAGGTCAAGCGATACTGCCCAGTGAAACGGGTGGAGGTCTTTAAGACGAAGGTGCTGGCGGGTCCGGCGTAGTTGGTGTCCATGGGCAAGCTCTTCGGAACCTCGGGCGTTCGGGGAGTGGTGAACGAGGACTTCACCCCCGAGCTGGCCTTAGATCTCGGGCTGGCGCTCGCAACCTATCTGGGCAACTCGGGTGAGGTGGTGGTGGGCAAAGATCCACGCACTTCAAGCGATATGATCGAAAGTTGCTTGACTTCTGGCTTGCTGTCCGGGGGGTGCGGCGTCAAGCGCTTGGGTACCGCACCCACACCCCTCGTGAGTTTTGCCACCCGATTTCTAAACGCGAAAGCAGGGGTGATGATCACGGCCTCCCATAACCCCCCCGAGTACAACGGGATCAAATTCTTCGCCAGCGATGGTATGGCTTACACGCCCAAGCAGGAGGAAAAAATTGAAACGCTTTATTTCAAAAAAAGACTGAAGTTCGTTGCTTGGGACCGAATAAGCGGGGTCGAGGAGGTGAACGTCTTGCTGAACTACCTGGACGGGATCGCTGGGACCGTCAAGCTAACCCACAGCTACAAAGTCGTGGTCGACTGTGGCAACGGGGCGGGTTCTGTGGTGACGCCCTACTTGCTTCGAAGGCTTGGTTGCGAGGTGATCACGTTGAACTCACAGCTAGACGGTTTTTTCCCGGGGAGAGGGCTTGAACCTTCACCGGAGAACCTGCAGGATCTATGCAAAGTTGTGAAATCGGTTGGGGCTGACTTGGGCATAGCGCACGATGGCGATGCCGACCGAACCGCCGCTGTTGACGAGCTGGGCAGGGTTGCGCAGGCTGATAAGTTGCTCGCGTTGATTTCGGCCCATCAGATAAAGCGGAAAGGGCAGATTGTGGTGACGACCGTTGATGCCCCGAGCGTTGTCGATGATTGCGTGGGCAGACGAGGCGGCAAGGTGGTGCGTACTCGTGTGGGTGATGTCAGCGTGGCCGCAGCCGTCAAAAAGCATCATGCAGTTTTCGGGGGGGAGCCCAGCAGCGCTTGGATTTTTCCTGATGTTCACCTCGTGCCGGACGGGCCACTCGCGGCGGTCAAAATTTTGGAGATGCTTGACTCGACTGGCAAGAAACTCTCAAAGTTGCTTGATACGTTGCCCGAGTATCCAACGGTTAGGGAGAAGCTGGCGTGCCCTAATGAGAAAAAATCGATGGTGATGGGGAGATTCAGGAGAGAGGTGAGGCGAGAGTTCAAGGGCATCAAAGGGGTTTTGATGGTAGATGGGGTGAGGCTCTCGCTCAAGGATGGAAGCTGGGTCCTCGTCAGGCCTTCGGGCACGGAGCCCTACATCCGGGTGACTGCGGAAGGCAAGACCT
>CAZWMM010000013.1:0-9451 GCA_964634985.1 Hadarchaeota archaeon (SeqCode) | reverse complement strand
GATTATTTTTACATCGATGAACCTGCCGAGCCCAGCGTCACTCAATATAGTTGGCTTGTAGTTCGGTAGCCTCGCGACGTAACCACCTTTCTTCCCGGGCTCGGTTATCAGACCTTCGGAGATATGCCCGATGTAGCATTTGTTTCTTTCATAGCCAATCGCACGGCAGCGGATGCTCAGCAACCTAGATCTCTTGGCGACTTCCCGGCCATTCACTTGAGGCATTCGGGAGGCTTCGGTACCAGGCATGGGGGAGAAGCGTGAGAGGTTTACCTTATCGGGCTTTGTCCGTTCAATCAATTCTTTCGTATGCGCGAATTCCCGCTCACCCTCTCCGGGGAAGCCGACGATCACATCGGTGGCCAAATAAAGGTCAGGGAAATGTGCCCTAAAAGTTTCGGTGATGTTCAAAAATTCTTCGACGGTGTACCCTCTTCGCATAGCTTCGAGAGTGCCATTGTCTCCGCTCTGAACAGGCAGGTGCAAGAATTTGTAAATCTTCTCATCCCCATAAGCCTCGAGGAGCTCAGGCAAGATCAATTTCGCTTTTTGCGGGTTCATCATTCCAACGCGAATTTTGAATTTGCCTTCGAGTGAGCAAATCGAGTTCAGCAATTCC
Organism: Hadarchaeota archaeon (SeqCode); assembly: GCA_964634985.1. Lineage (GTDB taxonomy): Archaea > Hadarchaeota > Hadarchaeia > Hadarchaeales > Hadarchaeaceae > CAZWMM01. The sequence continues at coordinate 8,832 of CAZWMM010000013.1, read as the reverse complement.
GGTAGGTTGGTTCCGATATCCAGACCATAGGCTGCCGTATCTTGGGCTGTGAGTAGGATCTCGCGGTAATCCGCATCGATCGCGGCCTTCACCTCGCTGAGGATCGAACTGGCGTCAAAGCTGTGCAATTTGCCCCGCGCGAGCTTGACCGAGCAGTAGCTGCAGTTGGAGGTGCAACCCTCGCATATTGCTACCACCGCGCTCACCTCGTTAAAGCGTAGTTTGGGCATGGCCGGTTTCTCACATGGAGTTGGCTCAAGCGCTTGAATGTCCTGTTCTCCCCGCGCTATTCGCTCGAGGATTCCGATGATCCCGCCGATGGACCTACAGGAGATGATTCCAGCGAATGTCCCTATTCCTTCAATCGAGGCGAGGTCGACGAGCGGCAGACACCCAGCCACGATCACCCGTTTACCATCCGAGTTTTTTAGCTCCTCCAAGCGACGCAGCATCCTCCGGTATGTCGTTCCCTTCACCGCGCACGTGTTCACGATTAGAGCATCGGCCCCCTCGGGGGTCTGGATCAGCTCGTGCCCGGCCGCTGCTAACTGCCCCCGCATGAGTTCCGTATCGCCGCGGTTCGCAGTGCACCCATAAGTTTCGCAGTAGATTCGCATGGCATCAAAATCTTTTCTGCTAAGCGGGGAATTAAATTCACCTCAACCTGCTAAAAAGGAGCCAAGCCACTTTTGCCCGGGTTTTCCGATCTCGATCATTTTTCTTCTAGCACACCTTTGAATGCTAGCTTGAACAGCACCGGGGTGATCAAGGATGTCACGAGAACGACCAAGATTGTCATGGAAAACAGCGTTCCACCCACCACCCCCGCTTTCACACCTATCGCCGCCATCACCAGCGCCACCTCCGCACGGGGCATCATCCCTACACCGATTCTCAGCGAGTCCTTGACTCCAAAGCCGCTGAGCAGAGCTCCCAGCCCGCACCCGACTATCTTACTAAGTATCGCTATCCCCAAGAAAATCAACGCCAAGATGGTAATGCCACCCAACGCTTGGAGGTCCGTGCGCACACCCATCTCTACAAAAAAACAGGGGATTAAGAGGCCGTATCCTACCGTTGAAGCTTTTTGCCGGAGGGAACTGGCCACTGGAGCTTTGCTGACAATCAACCCCACGAAAAACGCGCCAGTAATTGCGGCAATCCCCATGTGTTCAGCGAGTGCCGCAACCAGAAAAACCAGCGCCAAGGCAGTGGAGAGGACTACCTCTTCCACGCTGAGCCGGCCCACATAAGTGATGACGCGCGGTATTACTTTAAAACCTATCAGAAGGACCAGCAGGAAAAACAGCCCCATTAAACCGAGGGTCTCAGCGAGGCCCAAGACAGAAATGCCGCCGTAAGCGATGCCAGCGAGCACACTCAAGACAATAATCCCGAAAACGTCGTCTATGACTGCAGCACCAACAATCGTCATTCCGACTGGTGTGTGGAGCTTGTTCATGTCAAAGAGTATTCTGACCGTGATCCCCACGCTGGTGGCGACAAGGACTCCCCCTGCAAACGCCGCCTCCAAAGTGGACCAGCCGAAGACAAACGCTGTTCCAAAGCCGAACAGAAAGGCCACCACAACACCTGCAGCAGCGACCGTCGTCGCCGGCTTTCCAGATTTCTTGAACTCCTCAACTTTAATTGAAAGTCCCGCGAGGAACATCAGTATTATTATCCCTATGTCGGCGAGCACGCTTATGATGCCCCCCTCCGGGGTGTTTGGGTTCACGCAGATGAAAGCGCCGAACAGATGTTGTGATAACCAGCCCGCTACAGAAGGGCCAATCAGTATCCCGGCTATCAGCTCCCCGAAAACTCCGGGTTGTCCGAGTTTGGCTGCGAGCACGCCGCCCAACTTCGCAGCTATGAGAAAGGTGGCCAAGTATAAAAGTGCAGAAGAAAGTTCAACAGCCATACTGTATACGCCTACTTCAGAACCCGGTATAGTTCTATGATTCCCCGCAGGGAAAGGAGCCCAACAAGCCTTCCATCTTCAACGACTGGCAAGCGGCGGAGTTTGTGTGCGGTCATCAGGTTAAGGGCTTCGGCAATCTTCATTTCAGGTGTTGTTGTGATCGGGTGTGTGGTCATAATCTCGCTGACAGTGCTCGCGGAGCTCTTCAGGACCTCTTTCAGGGCGGAGCCGACCAGTGCCTGTGGGATCTGCGGGTGAAGCACCTGAAGAAAGTCGCTCTCAGTAACTATACCGATAAGTCTCTTGTTCTTGTCGACCACAGGGAAGCAGTCCTCGATCTGACCCAGCAAGCGATTCAATAAACCATCGATCGAAGTATCTGGGTCGACCGTTCTGGGGTTCAGATTCATTACCTCTTTTACCTTTATCTTCATGAAATTTTTATGACGGACCGAGCTGGAAATCGGCTTTCCCTTTTCCTTCCGCTTCACGCTGACACCGTAACACCTGACACCTGAATAAATATCTAATTGTCGTTCGCTCGATTTGGCTGGAGCGCAATGCGTTATCATTTTTGTAACATAATAAAAGGTCTTCCCCCCATCCTGAGTCTCAGATTTTTCTGAATAATTTGATTCCAACTATCAAAGAAATCAGGAAGAAAATAACAGCGATGATTATAAATAAAGATATTTCTCCCAACGGGACTATGCCCATTGCCACCCAGCTGATGAGAGCGCTCACCATCACTACGCCGATGATATCGTCGATGACAGCTGCGCCCATGATCAGGGTGCCTATCCTAGTCCGGAGCATCCTCAATTCAGTTAGGACGGAAGCACTAACTCCAACCGAGGTCGCCACCAAGGCTGTACCTACGAATAACGCAAGGAGGTGAGAAAATCCAAAAATAATTGCAGCGAGATATCCGAGGATAAAAGGCAAAATTACGCCTGAGGCGGCGACGATGCTCGATGCAACTTCGAGCCTCTTGAATTCCTCGAAATTTATGCTGAGAGAAACCCGTTGAAAATAACAGGAGTAAAATTCCAATCATGGCGATATCGGATATTCCGGTTTCGGCGCCCCCCGTTAAAATTATGAGATTTCCGAGGATCATTCCGAAGATCAATTCCCCGAGAATCACCGGTTGCTTGATCTTCCTCGACAGAAACCTCCCCAGTCCTGCTGCGATGAGTATCGCCAGAAGAGCCGGAAAAAATGAGATGGGTTCCTCGAACATCAAGAAAAACAAACTGTTTTACTTGCTTAAAAAATGTTTGCCGAAAGGGTTTCGAGCTCTGTTACAAACTCGGGATATAGGCTTGGACAATCTCCCGCCCCAATGGGCTGAAGGGGGGAAGAAATTGATTTTTCTGATTTCCCCAAAAATCTCAGATGAAAGGTCCAAAGAAAGCCGATTTTGTCAAAAGGGGGCAATATAACCTAGTTTTTGGAGTTATCTCATGAAAATGAAACGAAACCGAGTTTCAGTTTCGAAACATTTAAATAGGGTAATGCTGGATTGTAACTGGATTGTAGCTGGAGGTAAGCGAGATGAGTAGGAGGAAGATCGTGGACCGGCTTAAGCGCATAGTACAGGAGATAGGTAAAGTTCCAGCGAGCTTCCTAGATGAGTATTGACGCGCTTTATTCGGAGGCGAATTTTATCAATACTTTTCATGCGAAAAATTATGGCCGTAATGAAGGGGGCGTATGATGCCTGAGAAAAAGGCTGAAGTTCGTGTTTTCGTTGACGGTCTCTACCTCAAGGTGATCGACGACCTCATCGGAACTGGCTACGGCACCAATCGAAGCGAGGTCGTCCGAAAGATGATTCACGATTGGGTGATGACGAACGTAGGTGGATTCCAAGGCTTATTGAAATACTCAAAGGAAAAGAGGTGAGCATTCAAGGTCACCCCTTCAGTCCAGCCTCCAAAAGTGGGGTGTCAGGCGGGTGCGGCAAAATCCCACCTCCTCGGTCCAGCCTCCATGGGATTTGGAGATTACCTCCTGCCGTCCCGCCTTACCATTCATAGCGCCTGTGGAGGATTTTCTGGAGGACCCTCTGCAGGTAGCGCGAAAGGGGGAGGGTCCGTCCCGAGATCGATGTCCTCCCCCTTCTTATCTCCTCCAAAATTGAATTAGTGTTAGCCTCACAATTAAAAGTTGTGCTAGCCGTGCCCACATCATCACAGTGGTGGGCATCTGAGCCTGCGGTCATGGGCAAGCGGTTTTGCTTAGCGAATCTCTGCGCGAGAGGGTTAGCGAATAAGAGGGCACGGGAGTTGAGAACTTCGATCGCGTCAAACTTCGCTTTGTAAACGAGCCCGGGTTTTAGCCCAAGCGTGAATGGGTGGGCGGCGATGGCGATGCCCCCCTGCTCTTTTATCCGCCTGACGGTTTCCTTGGCCGATAGCTTTCGAGGGACGAGTTTACTGATGCCAAGCCCTAGGATATGACCGTTTGCACTCGAAATCTCTAAGCCCGGGATGATCACGAAGTCACCTCTGGAGAATTTCTCGGCTTCAGCGTGAGCGTCAATGGTATCGTGATCGGTGACCGCGAAGCCGCCGAGCCCTTTCCTCTTCGCCGCTTTCACGATATCCTTCACGGAACACAGTCCGTCGGAGGAGTGAGAGGTGTGCACATGTAGGTCGAGGCGGAGCAACTATCTCACCTTTGCCCCTGGTTTCACGGGTTTGTCCGCAGTCAATAGGTGGATCCCACTTTCATCCTCGGCAGCCAAGAGCATCCCCTCCGATTTTATCCCCATCAGCTTTGCAGGCTCGAGGTTGGTGACGACTGCAACTTGCTTACCAAGAAGCTTTTCGGGCGAATAATGCTCGGCGACCCCCGCAACTATCGTGCGCCTTTCTCCAGCGATCTCCAATTCGAGCTTCAGGAGTTTCTCCGAACTTGGAATTTTTTCCGCCTTCTTCACCTCACCTATGCGTACGTCAAGTTTCTCAAAATCCTTGATCGAAACTTGCGCTTTCGCTGGTGTGGAGTGGGGATTTGTTCGCACCTTTGCAAAGAGGACCGAAGGCTTTTCTATCTGGTGCCCAGGCTCGATGTCGAATTTTTTTGTCTGCTCCCAACTTACGATTTTGAAGTTCAGCTGCTTGGCGAGTTCATCGCACTTCGAAGGCATGAATGGGGAGAGGCCGACGCAAAGCACTTTCAGGAGGTTCGCGCTGTTGAGGATGCAGTCCGCAGCCTTCTTGGGGTTCCGCTTTATCGTCTCCCAAGGTTTGCTCGACTGGAAGTACTCGTTCCCGCGCTTCGCGATTGCCATTATTCCTTCAAGGGCTTGGGTGAGCTTCAGTCCCTCGAGCAGCTCTTCCACTCTTTCCATTCGTTCGCGTGTCTCAGCTTCCAGTTTCTTGTCGATCTTTCCCCCTGCCACCTCGCCGCCGAAGTGGTTTCGAGTGAAGGTGAGCACCCGATGCACGAAGTTTCCAAACACATCCGCGAGCTCAGTGTTTAGCCTCTTTTTAAGGCTCTCCTCGGAGAAGCCGCCATCCTCGCCGAACGGGATTTCTCTGATCAAAAAATATCTTAAAGCGTCTGCGGAATACTCCTCAGAGAGGTGGATTGGATCGATCATCACCCCTTTGCTTTTGCTCAATTTCTCTCCTTTGTACGTAACGAAGCCATGGACGAAGATTCGCTTTGGAAGCGAGAGACCAAGTGAGAGTAAGACCGAGCTCCAAATCACGCAGTGATGCCAACTTATGTCTTTGCCTATCAGATGCAAATCTGCTGGCCAGAATTTTTGAAATTTATCGGTTGGGTAGTCGATCGTAGTTAGATAATTCGTCAATGCGTCCACCCAAACGTATAGGACGTGCTTTTCATCCGTCGGCAGCGGAATTCCCCAATTAAAACTTGTTCTGGAGATGCACAGATCTTTCAAGGGTTCCTTCAATCTTTTTAATATCTCGTTTTTTCTGCCCACAGGTTGAATGAAATTTGGATTTTTCTTGATGTGGTCCAAAATTTTGTTTTTATATTTGCTCATCTTGAAGAAGTAGCTTTCCTCCTCTACCTTCTCCACCTTCTTTTTATGCACTGGGCACTTTCCCTCGATCAAATCCTCTTCGGAATAAAATGTTTCGCACTCGGTACAGTACAAGCCTACATAAATCCCTTTGTATATGTCGCCCGCTCGACAAATTTTTTCAAAAACCTCTCGAGCGACCTTTAAGTGCCTTTCTTCCGTGGTTCTGATGAAATCATCATATGAGATATTCAACTTATCGCACAATTCCCTGAATTTGCTTGACATGTGGTCAACGAACTCATGCGGTGACTTCCTTTCACTTTCAGCGTATCTTTGTATTTTTTGACCGTGTTCGTCCGTGCCGGTGCTGAAATGCGTTTCAAATCCTTGGATCCTCTTAAATCTAGCGATGACATCTGCACAGATCTTTTCGTAAGCATGGCCCAGGTGGGGCATGGTTGAAGGGTAGTCGATCGCGGTCGTGATAAAGAATTTCTTTCTCATGCGATCCTCCCGGTTAATTCTCTAACATTTTTATTCCTTGCCCTCATGTTTCCTTTCGCTTCCCCCATATCTGCTATCTTCCCTTCGTGTTTAAGATGTGGTCCTTTTTTAATCTCTGATAAAGATGATAAAAGTTCTTTTACGAATTCATCGAGGATTTCATTCACCGCTTGCATAACCGGAAGGATGAGCTCTAGCGGTATCCTGTGAACGTTCAACATCATTCGTTAAAATTTTGAAGTTTATTTAAATTGTTGTTTATAATTAGGACGGTATGTATACGATGGGGATAAGATAATGAGCATTCTGATTAAAAACGCCTCGTTCATCATCACCCAAAACCCGAAAAGGCAAATCCTCAAGGGAGTGGACATCTTCGTCAAGGATTCAAGGATCGCCGAAATCGGAAAGGGAGTCTCTAGGAGGGCTGAACACATCATTCAAGGCAAAAAGAAGCTAGTGCTTCCGGGATTGATCAATTCTCACACCCACCTTGCGATGAGCCTTTTTCGAGGGATGGCGGACGACCTGCCCCTGGCCGAGTGGTTAAGAGATCACATCTGGCCCATGGAGATGCGCCTGACTCCCAAACACATCTACTACGGGACCTTGCTCGGCTGCATAGAATCGATAAAGTCTGGTACCACGTGTCTCGGAGACATGTATTTCGGTGCGGACGAGGTGGCTAGGGCGGTTGAGTCGAGTGGCTTGAAGGCTTTGGTCTCCTCCGTCGTCGTTGATTTGTTGCCTGAGAGCAAAGCTGGCATAAAAGTCATGAAAAAGACGCTTAGAAAATTGAAGGCTTTAAAATCTGACAGGGTGAGACCATGGCTCGGTCCACATTCCGCATACTCTTGCTCCGAGGAAACGCTTCAAAAGGTTAAGGAGATTTCGATGGGTGAGGGAGTGAGGATCAACATACACCTTGCAGAATCGAAGTCGGAAGTCGATGAGGTCGTGGAGAAACACGGAAAAAAGCCGGTGGAATTCTTGGATGAAATCGGGTTTTTAAGCCCAAACTTAACCGCTGTACACTGCGTTCAATTAACGAGAGATGAAATCGAGACCCTGAAACGAACGGATGTGAAAGTCGTCCATAACCCATGCAGCAACATGAAGCTGGCTTCAGGTATTGCCCCAGTTCCCGAAATGCTCGAAAAAGGCATTTGCGTTGCTCTCGGGACGGATGGCCCGGCAAGCAATAATCGCTTAGATATATTCCAAGAGATGAAGGTTGCGGCGTTACTTCACAAAGTTAATAAATTGGACCCAACGGTCATGCCAGCCGAGAAAATTCTAGATATCGCGACCATAAACGGGGCTAAAGCCTTAGGGTTAGAAAAAGAAATCGGATCACTGGAAACTGGGAAGAAGGCGGATATAGCGATCATGAACCTCGATAGACCGCATCTCCAACCGATAGTTTCCGATCGCTCCCTCATTTCCCACTTGGTCTATTCCGCCACCGGCGATGATGTTGAAACAGTCATAATCAACGGGGAAGTCGTCATGAAAAATAGGGCAATTTTAACTGTCGATGAAAGTAAAGTGCTGGATAGCGTGAACAAGCTAAAATTCACGACTTGATTTAGAGTTGAACTATCTAACCGGACGCATGCCGAACTCTGTTTCCGCCACCTTTTCAAGCTCATTTATCTCGTTTTTCCTGAAGCCTATGTAGATTCCTCCGGACTTCCCTCCAACCCAGGTCCTAGTGCTTTGCCCTACCCTGAGAACCTTGTTTAAGGTGGGACATTGGATGAGAACGGCCTGGGGTTTAACCCTGCTACCCCGATATTCGATTTCCTTTTTTCCTTCTAGCTTGATTTCTATGCCTTCTTTAATCCCTCTGATATCGTGCAGTCTCCCTCTTTTGGGTGGGATGAGGTCGTCCAGAACATCGTGCTCTATATCTAGATGGGTGACCCTTGCCAGCGAATAACCTTTGAGGTGGATGCACACGAATGCGTCTTCAAGTTCTATTCTCTTCCCGTTTGAGATGAGGTAGACCGTGGCATCCAAACCGAGTTTTCCCTCTGAAGGTCCTGTCGTGTCAACACCTCACTGAGTCCCACGTTTAGAAATCTCATCGATTTTCTCTAAAACCGCTTCCACTTGCTCGTTCATCGTTTTTGTTGTGTCGATTATCATGGATTGCTCTGGGGGTTGAATCGGTTCAAAATCCTTTTTTTGTTTTGGGTATATTTCCCACCGTCCATCAGATATGGTAACTCCTTTAGCTCTTCTCACCAATCTCCTCCGAATGATATTTTCAGGACAAACGCATTCGACGATCAAAAAGGGAACCCCAAAACTTCTCGCAATCTTCGAAGCTACGTCCCTGTGTTTTTTCTTTGAAAAAGTCGCGTCGAGAATACAGGGGGTGCCAGCTTTT